>CALMDI010000767.1 GCA_937864975.1 uncultured Chloroflexota bacterium
CGCGGGCGATGCCTTCGTCGGCAGCCTCGCCTACTTCCTGGGGGAAAAGCGCGCGCTGCGCGACGCCGTCGAGAAAGCGTGCGAGATCGCGACGCTCTCGGTGCTCAAGCCGGGCACGCAGGTTTCGTTTCCATCGGGGGCTGATGTGGCTCCTCTGTTCGACTGAGCTGCGCCCGATATTCGTCTCTAACGTCCAACCCATCACGGCGACGGGTTTTTGTTTGGTTCCACATTTTCATTACGAAATTAGGATTTCGGCATCATTCCAGATATCCTTATCATTGAATAAAGTCGAGTAGCTGCCTAATCATCGAGGTAAAGCCATGAGCAAGAACACGCCTTCTCACCTTTTCGTTCGCAAGCGCACGCTGCTGCTGATTATCGCGACGGTCGCGGCTGCCCTGATGACCCTCACCGTCGTGCTTTCGCAGGCGATTAACACCAACGGCGTCCCGTATATCGGCGGCGATCAGTTGGTCTGCGTCGACAGCGGCGGGAACCCGACAACCGACTACCCCGACCTCATCGGCGGCGGCGAGCTGCGGTTGGTCAACAGCGGCGGGCAGGTGCTTTTCACGATAACCGCTGAGCAGATTGCCGACGCGCTGGCGTTGGCGCAGCAGGGGAATGGCAGCGCGCTCGTCGCAACGGGAGCGGGTACGTTCGGAACAGCGATCCTGTGGGTCGTGGACGCAAACGCGGCGCCGCCCGTCTTCGAGTTCACGGGAGTGGAAAACGCCGGACCGCCGCCCAAGCTGAACACGTTCCGCTTCACCGGCTGTACGCCGATTAACCGCGAAGCGCAGCCGGAGCCGGATGAAGAAACGCTATGCCGCCTGTTCGAGTTCTACGGCGAAACCATCACGTTTGATCGCGGAGAAGTGGAGGTTGAAGAGGTGGACTGCGATGTCTGCCCCGTCGTCGTCACGGATGAAACTCTCCTGAACGACGAAGAAATCTGCGTCGAACAGGGCGAAGACCTGTGTGTTCTCACGTTTGAGTCTGGCATCGACGTGGGCGAACCCTATGTCTTCCTGCCCTGCGACCAGTGTGAGGGTTTCGTTGTATTCGTGAGTGAAGGCTTCGGCTACTGCTACGCCCTGTCCCCCGACCTCGTAGCGCCGTAGGGTTAACCCTCCCATCGAAGGTTCGCACCAACAGAAGACCCGCCGCGATGGCGGGTCTTTCGTTTCGTTCCTGACAACTTGCTCAGGCGAAACGCGCCGACCTGTCCAAAGAGTTTACAAATCCACAATAGATACGTTACAGATTCGGCTTAAGGTCATTTGCAGCGCATTGTTGAAGGGAAGCTGCAAATGAACATTTTCACGACCGGGTTTTGTACGCTGACGCTTCTCAGTCTGATGATCGGTTCCACCGCACATGCTCAGTCCGAGGAGCCTATCCCACCCGACTATCAGCCGCTTTACGACACGCTCTCGGCGCAGTTGGACAGCGCCGAAGCCTTTGTCAACGCGCAGACGACCACCGCAGCCACGACGCCAATCTTTGGCGCCGAGCTGTTGCCCGCCAACGGAAATCGGGGCGAGGCGCTGCTCGACCAAACCACACTGCCGACGACGCGCGAAACGCTTGACCAACTGCAAGCGATTGGCGTCGGCGGCGTCACGCTCGACGTCAAATTCCCGCTTCTGCTCGACGATTATCCGCGCTCGGCGGAGTATCTGGACTTCTACCGCCAGGTCGCCGCGGAAATCCGCAATCGCGGTCTGAAGCTGCTGATCGAGAGCGGTCCGGCTTTTGGCGGTACCATCTTCTCGCCCATCGACTACGATTATTCCGGCATGACGGCGCGACAATATTTTCAGAGGCGCGCGGATATGCTGGTCACCATCGCGTCCGAACTCCAGCCGGATTACCTGGCAATTGGGACGGAAGTGGGCACGGAAGCCATGCTGACGGGGATGCGCTTTCGTGTGGAGGACTATACGGCATTTGTGCATCGGACGGCACGGCGTATTCGTGAATCAAACCCCAACGTGCAGATAGGCTCCGGGATCGGCGTGTGGGAAAATTCCGAGTATCTGGTCTCACTGCTCGACGATTCTGCGCTGGATTACATTGGCTTGCACATTTACCCATTGGCAGCACGCAACCGTGATCTGATCCAGGTCACCTTTGACCTGGCAAACCGGATCAAAGCAGCCGGCAAGCAGGTTATCATTGGCGAAGCCTGGCTCTATAAAGCCGCGCCCGCCGATCTCACCAGTCTGGGCAATGACTTCACGGAGATTTATTCGCGCGACGTATACAGCTTCTGGTCACCGCTCGATGTGCGCTTTATCCGCCTGCTCGCGCAAATGGCGAGAATTCAGGGCTACGAGTATGTGTCGCTGTTCTGGTCAACCTACTTCTTCGGGTACGTGAGCTATGCCGACTTCCCACAGGGAACCAGCCCCGCCGACCTCTTTACTCAGGCGAACCGCATCGCCTACAGCAATCTACTCGACGGTGTTCTCAGCCCGACAGGTGAAGCCTACCGGCAGGTGATCGCGAGTTCCTGACGTGGCGAGTGCTGGGGTATGCGCCCCAAAGCCTCAGCACTCCGCATATTCAACCGCTCGCGCAGACGAGGGGCGTGGCGAAGATACCCCCTAAATCCGATAGACACGCGCCGCCGTGCCGCCCAGAATGGCGTCAATCTCGCTTTTGGGACGCCCTTCCAGCGCGCGGTTGGTCTCGATCCAGACAGACTGGTAGGAACCGGCAAGGATGCAAACGGGCCAATCGCTGCCGAACATGACGCGATCCGCGCCGAAAACGTCGATAGCGTGGTCAATGTACGGCTTCAGATCGTCCGCCGACCACGTTTGCCAGTCCGCCGCAGTATTCAAGCCGGAAATTTTCGCGTAGACGTTCTGAAAGGATGCCGCCTCCTGCAATTGAAGCGTCCACGGCGACAGCTTGCGGTCTTTGATCGGCGGCTTGGCGAGATGGTCGATCACCAGTTTCAGATCGGAGACTTCCTTCGCAAGCTGCGGCACGTGCTTGAGATGGTTCGGGAACACGGCGACGACTTCAAAGAGCATGTTGTGCTTCGCCAGTACCTTGAGCGACTCGATCACCACCGGCTGAACCACCCAGTCGAGGTTCGGCTCCTCGTGAATAAGATGGCGAATCCCGCGGAATTTCGGATGCTTCTTGTACATCTGAATCCGCTTCTCAGTTTCTTCGGGAATCATGAGATCGACCCAACCGATGACCGCCCCCACCCAGTCGTAGACGTCGGCAATCTTGAGCATGTAAGCAGTGTCTTCGTAGGAGTTGGCGCTTTGCACGAGGACGGTCTTATCGACCCCGGCAGTGCGAAGCTGCGCCGATAAATCGTCCGGCTCGAACGTATCGTAAATGGGACCGTATTCCGGCACCAGCCACGGGTATTCGACTTCGGCGAGGTTCCAGAAATGCTGATGGGTATCAATCACCGGCATGAGGGTATCCTTTCTAAGACGTATCGCCGGATAGTACCGCAAAATGCTGGCAATTTGTTGCCGAAACCAGGTTCGCGAAGTACATTATAAATTATAATTGCCGCACGGCTTTGGTTATAAGGTTGTTTAAGAGCTTTTATGCGCTTGCCCTTCGAGCTTGATTACAAACCTCATCTGCCGTCGAAAACTGATTATGGCATTGCGTTCGTGGGGACAGGCGGAATCGTCCAGTACGCGCACATTCCCGCCTATCGCAAAGTCGGTTTTCACATTGTCGGCTGCTACGACCTGAAGCGCGAAACCGCCGAAGCGGTCGCCAGAGAACACGATATTCCCCGCGTGTACAACTCGGTGAATGAGTTATTGGCGGATGAGGCGGTGGAGATTGTCGATATTGCCGTGCTGCCGTGGGCGCAAAAGGCAGTTGTCGAGCAGGTCGCCGGGGCGCGCAAGCACATGTTGTGCCAGAAGCCGCTGTCGCAGGATTTTGCCGAGGCGGTCGAGATCGTCGCGATGGCAGACCGCGCGGGCGTCAAACAGGCGATCAACCATCAAATGCGCTGGGACGCCGGAATCCGCGCCAGTAAGCACCTGATCGAGCAGGGCGTCATCGGACAGGCGACCGACGTCCAGATTCAGGTCAGCGTCTCGACGCCGTGGCATATGTGGCCCTGGCTGGCGAGCGTATCGGGACTGGAAGTAATGTTCCACAGCATCCATTACCTGGACGCCATTCGCTATTTATTTGGCGATCCCGAATGGGTCACGAGCCGCCACGCGCGCTACGCGCTTCAGGGCGACGTGCGCGGCGAAACGAAAACCATCACCGTTCTTGACTATACGAATGGCTTGCAGGCGCTGGTGTCGGTGAATCATTACAACCAGTGGGCAGAGCCGTTCGCGACGTTCCGTTTCATTGGCACCGAAGGCGCCATCGACGGCACGATTGGTCTTATGTACAACTACCCCAGCGGACGCCCGGACACCATCGAGATCACGTCCAAGCAGTTTGGCAGCGGCGTCAAAATAACGCCGACGCTGGACGAGATGTGGATTCCCGACGCCTTCGTGGGCACGATGGCATCGCTCATGGAAGCCATTCAGACGGACAGCGAGCCAAAGGACAACAGCACACGCGACAATCTGAATACGCTGCGTGTTGTCCAGGCTGCCTATCGCTCCGCCGCCGAAAACCGCTCGGTGCGCCCCTCGGAAATCGGGTAAGCGTCATGCCAGCGCCCATTCCCGCGCGTCACAGCGGTAACATTGCCATCGTCACCGGCTCCGGTCAGGGGATCGGGCGAGGCATCGCCCACCGGCTGGCACAGGAAGGCGCGCATGTCGTCGTCGCGGAATACAACCGCGATAACGCACAAAAGGTCGCGGACGAGTGCGGCGGTTACGGCGCGCGGGCGCTCGCCTATCCGATTGACGTTGGCGACGTGAGCCAGATCGAACGACTGATCCACAATGTCGTGAGCGAGTTCGGGCGCATCGATTATCTGGTGAACAACGCGGGGATCAGCAACCCGAAGTCGCTGTTCGATCTGACGCCCGAAACCTGGGACCCGGTGATTCAGGTCAACCTGCGCGGACTCTTTTTCTGCGTCCAGAACGTCGGCAGGCAGATGGTGGCGCAGATACCGGACGAGGTGAAGCAGGCAGGGCGCGCCGAGCGCAGCTATGGCAAGATTGTGAATTTCTCGTCGGTCGCCGGACGCAAGGGACGCCCGTTTGACGCCGCCTATTCCGCGACCAAGTGGGGCGTTATCAGCATCACGCAGAGCGCGGCGCTGTACCTTGCGCCGTACAACATC
>CALMDI010000768.1 GCA_937864975.1 uncultured Chloroflexota bacterium
GAGCTAGGCACAAAGATCGTCGAAGCGTTGGCCGCGGAAGGCATCCGCGCCGGGATTCATGGGGCCAAGCCACGCCCCGACTGGCATATCTATGCCGATATGTTCCCCATCACGCTCAAGACGGGAACCATGCCCGCCGACCAGCCTTTTGCCCGCCGCGGCGCCGAAGATGTGAGCTACAACCGCGGCGTCTGCCCGGTGGCAGATGACCTCTTCGACCGCATGGTGAGCATTGGCCTCAACCAGTGGTATTCGCCGACGGATTGCGACCGCATTGCCCGTGGCATCAACAAAGTCTTGGCGGCATATTGCACGCCAGACGCCAACGCCCGCGCCTGGAAGTAGGAACCCTATGCCCATTATTGACATCAGCGGCCCCATTGAAGACGGCATGTGGCATTACGACGCGCCCTATTTTGCGCCGCGCATCGAGCAGATTCCCCCACCCGACTGGTTGGAGTACCCGGTCTATTCGCAAACCGTCCACTTCGCCGTGCAAGCCGGAACGTACCTCGAAACCGCCGCGCACATGGACTTGAACGCCATGACCATCGACGAGTTGCCGCTTGAACGCTGCTATATGATCGATGCGCTGCATCTGTGGATTCCAACAGGCGCGGATCAAGCGATCACGCCCGCTGCGCTCAACGCCGCCTGTCAAGCGGCAGGCGTGCAGCCGCCGACGACGTGGGATGAGTTGATCACCGCGTGCGACACCCTGAACGCCGCCGGGATTATCCCCATCGCCATCGGCACCAAAGCGCCGTGGACGGCGGCAGCGTGGTTCGATTTCCTCAACATGGGCATCAACGGTCCCGAATTCCATCGCAACCTGATGCTGCTCACCGAGTCGTACACCGACGAGCGCGTCACGGCGGTCTTCGACCACTGGCGTCAGCTTTACGAGCACAACTGCTTCCTCGCAGACTCGGCAGCGTATGAGTGGCAGGACGCGCTCGACTTCATGAATCGCGGCGAAGCGGCGATGTATCTGATGGGCGACTTCATCCGCGACAGCGTGCCGGACGAGATCGAAGACGACCTGGATTTCGTGCGCTTCCCGATTATCAACCCCGACATGCCGATCGGCATCGATGCCCCAACGGACGGCTACTTTATGTCTCCGAACGCTCCGAATATGGAAGGCGGTATGGACTTTCTTGCCTTCCTCGGCTCGCAGGAAGCGCAGCAGTTTTCGGCGGATGAGCTGGGTCGCCTGCCAACACGCACGGACGTGGATACCAGCAACTTCACCGACGCCCAGCGCAAGGGCATTGAACTGGTACAAACCTCCGACTTTGTGCTTCAGTTCTACGACCGCGACACGACGCCCGAAATGGCGGAAGCTGGTCTGAATGCCTTTGCCGAGTTCATTGCCGACCCGATGAACGCCGACGTAGCCGCAATTCTGGAAAGCCTCGAAGCCGACCGCGAGCGTATCGCCGCAGAACAGGCAGCCGAGGAATAGAATAGTTCCTGCTTCACGCATACGGTTTCCCTAGCGAGACCCCACCCCCTCGCGCGCGGTCAGCTTCGCTGACTAAAGTTCGCCTTTGGCGAACCGCTAAGCGCCCTCCCCGACTTCAGGGAGGGGGAACAAGACGAGATGTGTAATTGAGCACTCGCCGGATGCTCCGGTGTCCGGCGAGATGCAGGAATGGCAGGCAGAACCGAGGATCGTATGGTATCGATCAGCCTTTCACGCCCCGACCGCAAGCCGGGGCTGCGCGCCCGAATGCGGGCTGGCAAGTTCACGCCTTACTACTTCCTGATCGTGCCGCTGGTGATCTATTTCCTGTGGATCGTCGGTCCGACGTTCTACACGTTTTACCTGAGCCTGACCAACTGGGATGGCATCTCGGAAGCGCGCGTCGTCGGTCTGGACAACTTCGAGCGGCTGTTTCGGGACCGCGATTTTCATGCCGCGTTCGCGAACAACGTCCGCTGGTTGATCGTCTTTATCACCATGCCGACGACGGCGGGGCTGGCGCTGGCGCTGATCTTCAATACCGGTATTCGCGGCAGCCGGTGGTTCAAAGTCAGCTTCTACGCGCCGCTGATTCTGTCATTCGTCGTCATCGGCACGATCTGGTCGTGGATCTACGAGCCGCGCAACGGGCTGGTGAACACCTTCCTCCGCGGGGTGGGCGTCGAAAACCCGCCCGGCTGGCTGGCAGACCGCGAGCTTGCGCTGTACGCCGTTATCGCCGCGGCGATCTGGCGGCAGGTCGGCTACGTGATGATTCTGTATCTCGCGGGGTTAAAGAACCTCGATCCGTCGCTGATTGAAGCCGGGCGCGTGGACGGCGCGACGGGCTGGCGTCTGTTCCGTCACGTCATCTTTCCGCTGCTCGCTCCGGTCACCACCGTGATCATCGTCATTTCGGTGATCGACTCACTGCGCGCGTTCGATCTTGTCTC
>CALMDI010000769.1 GCA_937864975.1 uncultured Chloroflexota bacterium
GCGTCGAGCCGGACGTACCGGGTGAGCTGAGTTGGAGCGGGTCGAGCGCCCTCTATCGCCCGGAGCGCCCGCTCGACCCCGGCAAGCATTACACCGTCGTTCTGGAAAAGGGCGCGCGCTCGCAGGCAGGGCGTGAAGTCCTGTCCGAATACCGCTTCAGTTTCACCGTCCAGCAGCCGCGCATCGCCTACCTCGCCCCCGCCGACAGCGCGCCTCAGAACGTCTGGGTAGTCGATCAAGGCAATCCGAATTCGGCGCGGCAGGTCACCTTCAGCCCGTCCGGCGTCTACGATTTCGGCGTCAGCCCCGACGGCAGCCAGATCGCTTTTGCCGAGCGCGGCAGCCTCACCAACACGTCCGACATCAAGCTGCTCGACCTCGCTACGGGCGGGATCACGCAGCTTACCAACTGCCTCGACAGCGACTGTACGACTCCCGTCTGGCGACCGGATGGGCGTGTCATCGCCTACAACCGCGTCGACTTTAACTCCGACCTCGGCAGCGTCGACGCCAGCCCCACGCGCGTCTGGCTGCTCGACCTGGCGACGACCCCGGCGACGACGCGCCCGCTGTTCTCCGATCTGCAAATTCTGGGGCGCAGCCCGCAGTGGTCGAGCGACGGCAAGCAGATTTCGGTCTTTAACCGCGACACGGGCATCCTCGTCTACGACTTCGATTCAAACACCCTCTCGGAAGTGCCAAGCCGCACCGCTTCGTCGGGCGCGCTCTCGCCGGACGGCACGAAAGTCGTGTTCCCCGAAATCGTCTTCGCGGACGGGCAGGAACCCCGCTCCTATCTTCAGGTGGCAGACATCAGCGCCAACGAACTTTATCCCCTGACCGAACCCGACGAGCCAGTGCAGGATGAGCGCGTCGTCTGGCAGCCCGGCGGGGAGATGCTGGCAGTCGCGCGCCGCTATCTGGACGAGCGCTTCACCCGCGGCTATCAGGTCTATCTGATGAATCCCGACGACGGCTCCGTGCGGGCGCTCACCGACGACCCGCGCTACGCCAACGCCTTCTTCGCGTGGGATCCGACGGGGACGCAGCTGGTCATTCAGCGCTTCCCGGAATTCGCCGCCGACGGTCAGCCGAATCCCGATGGACGCCCGGAAATCTGGATTTACGACCTCGACGCCGAAGCGCTGACGCAGGTGGCGTCGAATGCCTTTCACCCGCGTTGGGTGCCGTAATCAGGCTGTGAGGGTATTCTATGGCTCATCGAGCGTCTGGAGCTTATCTCACGGCAAACCCTGAAACCAACCCATGACCGAACCCACACCCACGCCAACGCCCGCCCGAAACCGGCGTCCATCGCCTGTGCTTCTCCTGTTTCTGCTCTTTCCACTGCTGGGGCTGCTGGCAGGCATTGCGACGATGGCAAGCACGCGAACGCCAGCGCCCGCCGCCGGGACGCCCGCGCCCGTCACGCTCCCGCCCGCCGCCACGCAGCCGCAATGGGGAGGGCAGCCTGCCCCCGATTTTGAGCTTCGCACGCTCGCCGAAACGACGGTGAACCTGTCGGATTACCGCGGGCGGGTGGTCTTCCTCAATTTCTGGGCGACGTGGTGCGTGCCCTGCGAGCGAGAATTGCCCGCGTTCGAGGCATTTATGGCATCCCAGCCAGAGGGCGGCGCGACCGTACTTGCGGTAAATCTCGGTGAGACCTATGATCAAGTCAAGGCTTATCTCGACGAGCGGGAAATTAGCGGTATCCCGGTGCTGTTGGACGTCAACTACGAGGTAAGCGACCTCTACGCGATCGGTCCCATTCCGGTCACGTTCGTGATCGACGAAGCGGGAATCATCCGTTTCTCCAAGTACGGGGAGATGAAGGAGGAAGACATTAGAAATTACCTGGCGCAATTGGTCCCCTGAGTGCTTTACAAGCACGCGAAAGTGACGTAGAATAATTAACGGGTTAATTATGGTCACGGAGAGGGAGCCAACATGGGGATAATCGACATAATCGTCTGGATCATCGTCGGTGCCATCGCGGGCTGGCTTGCCAGCATAATCATGAAGACAAACCGCTCGCAGGGGCTACTGGAAGACATCATCATCGGCATTGTCGGCGCCTTCATCGGCGGCTTCGTGCTGAGCCTGCTGCCGGGTGTGAACCCGCCTGCCGCTGGGCAGCTCAACATTCCCAGCATCCTGACGGCGATTCTCGGCGCCATCATCCTGATCGCTATTCTGCGCGCGATCCGCAGAGCCTAGTCATCTGCATCTCGCTCTACCGGAGACCCGCATCCCCATGCGGGTCTTCGTTTGCCCGCGCCTGCTTGTGAATTTCCCCGCTCTCGCGGATAATCCAGTCGATTTACCGTCCGAGCTTCGGAGCCGCCGTCGTGAACTTCACTCGCGCCTTCGCCTATATCTTTGAGGATCGCGACTGGCTGGCGAAACTGATCGTCACGTTCACGGTGACGGCGGGAGCGATTCTGCTCACGCCGGTTGTGATCGGCGTGGCGCTCTGGGCGGCGCTGCTCGGCTATCTGGTCGAGCTGGTGCGGAATGTGCGCGCCGACATCCCTCAGCCGTTGCCACACTGGGATCATTTTAGCGCCAAGATGCGCCGCGGCTTTCCGGTGCTGGGGGCGTTGGTCGTCTATGGCATCCCGAATGCGGTGCTCGTCGGATGCCTGCTTACCCTCGCGCCGTCCCTCAGTACGAATATCACGGGCACGGGTGTCACGCTGGGAATCGCCTGCTGCGTCTTTCCGCTGCTGCTGGTCTACAACCTCGTCGCGCTGCCCGTGCTCGCACTCGGCATCGCCCGGTACGCCGACGATCCACGCTTCGGCGTGTTCCTGCAGGTCGGCAGCCTGTTCTCCCTGTTGCAGGAGCATACCGACGCGCTGATTCAGTACGTGTTCAGTACCCTGCTGGCAAGCCTGGCGCTCGGTTTGTTCGCGCTCATCCCGTGCATCGGCTGGGTCGCGCTGCCAGCGCTCGTCGTTCCCGTACACGGCGCGCTCATGGGGCAGTTCGCGGGGCGGGTGTTGGGCAAGCCGAAAGTCAAAAACAAGCGCGAGCCGCCGATGCAGCCCTATCGCCGTTAAAGGAATCCGAATGCACTGGAGCAGCGAACCCCGATCCTGGTCAGATGCGGACGGCGTGGTGATTCTTCATACCGACCCCCAGACCGATTTTTGGCGCAAAACGTACTACGGCTTTATCCGCGACAACGGGCATTTTTACGCGCAACAGGTCACAGGAGACTTTATCGCCGAAGTGAAAGTCATCGGCGATTACCGCGCGCTCTACGATCAGGCGGGGTTAATGATCCGGCAGGACGAGACGTGCTGGTTGAAATGCGGC
>CALMDI010000770.1 GCA_937864975.1 uncultured Chloroflexota bacterium
AACGACTGTCTTCTGAACCTGCGGCGCGCGCGGCGGCATCGGGCGCATGGGGCTGCCTCCGTTGGCAGAGGCGCGCGGCTCCATACTCGGCGGGCGCACCAGTTCCACCAGCCCCGCCTGCTCCAAGCCATAGACGATCCGGCGAATTTCGATATCAGACATATTGTTCGCTTTGGCGATCTGCCGGATGGTGTTTTTGGGATTCACAAACGAAACGACGCGCCACTCTTCGACGCTGAGGTGAATTCCCTTGAACTTCTCTTTTGGATTTTCCGGGAATTTGAGCGCCATATCCAGGTTCGGCAGGTGCGCCGTTAGCTGCTCGATTTCACGGATGCGGCGCGCGCCTTCGATGATGACGTTTTCCAGATCGATAGGCACCATGATCCGGTCGCTGCCGGGCAAGATGCCATCCTCGAAGCGGAAGGGTCCCTGATGCCAGGTTAACAGATTGTAGACCGTGTCGAGGAAATGCTGCTGGATACTGCTGACGACATCTTTTTGCGTGACGTAATTGGCGTTGATCAGCAGCAGCGCCAGCGCTTTGTCGGACGTGTTTCGCGCGCGGTCGCGAATGATCCGCGCCTGCTCGTCCGTCAGCTTACCCGCCTTGTTGAGCACGGAAACCAGCGAACCATCCTGCCCGGTGAGCGAGGCGAAAATCAGCTTCCCGCCCTTGAAGGCGACGCGCGCTTTTTCCGCGCCCGCCGCCATCTTCTCCTGCTGCATGGCGTCGCGCTCGCCGGTACGAACCGCTTCATAAATGCTCAGCGTCCCCGTCTTCCTGGCAAGATTAATCAGGTTGAGCAACTGGGTTGTGCTAAAGTCTCGAATATTGCCCTGAAGCGGCATTGAAAGCCCCTGTCCCTGCTTCGTTGATCGGGTACTTGCAGCCCAAACGCGAATGGAAGGATTTCTGAAAAACGTTTACGAACTATACGGATTATAGACCCCGCTTGAACGTGGGGTCAACAGGGCACATCTTAATGCAACTGCCCCTGAAATTGGGTCTCAGACCGCGCGCCACGCGAGGGTATAATAGGCAGCGGTGTTTCTGAAGGCTAACGAAGGCAGACACTTGACCCGTTTTTTCGTGCTGGTTGTGATCGGGATGATGATCATTACCGGATGTGTGCTGATGGCGGACGGTCCCGACCCGCAGGCGCCGCCGCAAACGCTCGTGCCGCCGACGCTGGAAATTCCCGTCACGCTCGTGGTGCCAACCGAGATTCCGGCGACGTTACCTCCACCGCCGACCCCGCTCGCCAGCGCGATTGGTCCCTATACGTATCCCGGCAACGTCAATCCACTGACCGGACTGGTCGCCGATGCCCCCGCGCTGGAACGCCGTCCGATTGTCGTCAAGATTTCAAACGCGCCGCCGCTGGTGCGCCCGCAGTCGGGGATTGGCGAGGCAGACCTCGTGTTTGAGCATTACGCGGAAGGCGGCTTAACCCGTTTTTCCGCCATCTTCTACAGCCGAATGCCCAACCGCGTCGGCTCGATTCGCAGCGCGCGGTTAATCGACTACGAGCTGGTGCCAATGTATCAGGCGCTGCTCGCCTATTCAGGCGCGAGCAACGGCGTCAACGAGGTCATCGCCAACTCGGAATTCTTCGAGCGCACGTACATGGGCATCCAGTACGGCTTGCCCTATTATTTCCGCGACGAGGAAATCCCGGTGCCGCACAACCTGTTCGTCAATCTCTCGGCGCTGTCCGACCTCGCCACGCGAGAAGGCTTAAACAGCCGGGCGGCGCTGGAAGGCATGTCCTTCCTGAATTTTCCGCCCGCCAATGCCAGCGGCGACGCCAACCGCATCGACATTCGCTACGTCGCCACGCGCGTGGAATGGCTGTATGACCCGACGACGGGACTCTATACCCGCTTCAGCGACGGACAGCCGCATTACGACGCGAACACCGAGCAGCCTGTGACCGCCGCGAACGTGGTCGTGCTCTATGCCGACCACCTCGTCAGTACCATCGCCGAGAGCGAGTGGCAGGGCAACGTGAGCTATGGCTGGCAGATCAAGCTGTGGTTCGAGGGCGACGCGGTGTTGTTCCGCGACGGCGTGCGTTACGAGGGGCGCTGGCTGCGCCCAACCCGCGAGGATATGATTCAGCTTCGCACGAACAACGGCGACCTGCTCTACCTGAAACCCGGCAACACGTTCTTTCAGGTCATGCGCCCGCCCGCCCAACAAGACCCCGCCGAAGAAGGCTTGTTCGTGGAGTAGCAGGCAAGACAAAATCCTAACGCAGAGAGACAGAGGGACAGAGCAACAGAGGCTTTATGCAATGCCTCTCCGCGCTTTCATTGCTGTGCGTTCGCTTTCGCTTCCTCGGTCACCTTCGATTGCATCTTGTCGCTGATAAGGCGCCGGACGAGCCGCTCCTGATTTGCCAGCATCCGGCATTCCCTCGCGTCTACAGCGCGTCCCTACGCCTGTATTCCTATGTTAGAATACGAGCGATTTGCGTCGCCAGCCTCAAGGCATCATGATGGAATCGCCAGACGACCATGCCCATGTCATCGCCCCACCGCCGTTGATTTACCTGGGCGGATTGGTCGTCGGCTATGTGCTGCATCGCCTGATT
>CALMDI010000771.1 GCA_937864975.1 uncultured Chloroflexota bacterium
CGCGCCTTGCTGACATTGGTGACGTACTGCCGGTTGCCGATGCCGTAGTGGTCGTTGTCGCGGGCGATGACGTTCTGTTTGCCGATCTTCTCGGCCCACCATCGCAGCTCTGCCATCCGGTTCTTGATCGTGCCCACGGCGAGGCCCTCCGCCTGCCAGCGCTCGACCAGGCTTTCGACGTGCTTGGGCTTGAGGCTTGCTGCAGCCAGATGTCGATAGCCCATCTCGTGAAGCTGGCTCGCCACCAGGTCCAGCACGCGCTCGCGATCGCGCTGGGTCGCGAAGCTGCCGTCGCGGTTGCGCCGGCACAGCTGCTTCAGTTCGTAGTTCAGGTTGCGCATTCGGTTGCTGCTGTCGGGTTCCGTCCTCGTTCCTGTCGGTTGCCCCTGGGGCGAGATGCTTCGTTGTCGCTGGTGTGTCGTCGGTCAGGTCAGTGTTTCTGTCCGTCCCGAACGCCTGGGCGTTGCGGGAACCACGAGGGACACGGGACACCACTCCCGTTTCGTGCCGAGTTACTTCTGGCCGCCGCGGCACGCGGCATTGGCGTCGATGGCGCTTCCTGCGGGAAGGCGATCCATCGGGTGAGCCATTGCCCCAAGGCCCTGGGTGCGCCGGTTGGCGCCATGGCTGACATGTCCCGCGGGGAGCGGGCTGGTGCAGACCGCGTTGCACGGTCCGAGTTTTTGACGCGCCTAGGAGCCCGTCACGTGGGGTCGTCACTTGCGACAGCCCCAGCAAAACGCCCGTGCGGTGGGGCAGCGTGCGCGTCGTCACTACTGGCTGGCGCCGCGTAGTGACGACGCGGTTGGCGCAGGGGTGCTCGGGCAGGGCGCGGGCGTGATTGCAGCAGCTGCGTCTCGGCTGATGCCGCTAAGGTCCCGCATGCTCGATTGGGGCAGGCCAGACGCTTCGTCTTCGAAGCCTGACGCGTATCTCCAGACCTTGCGGCCGCCGGTTTTCAGGAGATGAGGCCGGCGTTTGCGCCCACGGATGCGGGCAGGGGCGATGCGATGTCGGGCATCAGCCGGGCTGACTCAGCCAGCGCAATCGGGAACGATGCTGCGCCAACGCTTTCCGGACCGCAACCTCAATGGTCGACTGCGGCAGGCACACGTCGGCCAGGCAGTCGCCAACCTCGTCAGCACTGCGGACGGCCGGACAGCCCTCGATTCGTGCAGGCGGCTTACCCACCGCCGCGCGAGTCTTGCGTTTGAGGCGCCGATCGCGCGGCCGTGGATAAGCCTCCCAGACCTTCGCGCTACGCGATCGTCCTACCTCCGCGCCTCATCCTCTTGGGTGCAGCACGGGTGATTGCGAACAGATCGTCAGGGCATGAGATCCCCGGGTGATGGCGACATAGAGATTCCGCGCATCCAAGGCGCCCGCGTCGAGGACCACCGCTACTTCTGCTTCTAGCCCCTTCAACAAGAGAGTGCTGCCGACGGCACGCTTCGGCAGTGGTCGCCCAACAAGTCGGTACTGCTCGCGGGTTCGGATGGCGGCATCGTGGAACGACAACCCGTCAGTGCCACCGCAGAGCTGGAGAGCCTTGATGCAGGCCCTCATGACCGCTGGGCGGTGCGTTCTCACGCCCCCCTCCCGGCCGATTTCGACCAGCAGATCTATTGCGGCACGATAAGAAGGGGCTCGAACGAATCCAAGGGCGGCCCTCTCGGCGTCCGTAGGCGGATTGCGCGCCGTGCCCCTGATCAGCGACTGGACGCGCCGCAATAGGTCGGCGGCACCTACGTTGGTCATCATTCCCTGGGCGAACTCTGCAAGGCGCTCCAATGCATCGGGGGCTGCCAGGTCGAACGTTCGCGCGAAGGAGATCAGGTCTCTAAGGTCCACAGCTTCGACCGTAACGGCGCCTGGTGTCTGGCTGGCGAACTGCCGTTGGCTGTCGGGTTTCGTGCTATCGCCGATGATCAGAACGCAGCCATCGCCGTTTGGCGGTCGCACGCGCGCCGCGACCAGTCGTCTCTGGTGATCCTCGGTGCCGTCGAGTTCCACCCACTTCACAGCGGCAGGTGCCATGCGGATGTCAATGGGCTCGCCGCGCAAAAGCTTTCCGCGCACGTCGAGTAACCACCTTCCCATCGGCTCAGCGTCGGCGTTGATCCATCGCCATGGCGTATCAAGTTCCCCAACTAGCGGGAAATGTGCGCAAACCTGCTCATGCCATTTCGCAAGATTGTCGGTCCCGAACCCGAAGATGGCCTGCATCGGGTCGCCGAGCACGCAGGTTGGCAAGGCCTGCGCAGCGTATGCGACGAGGGCGTGCTGACGGATTGAGCAGTCCTGATACTCATCCACGATGAGGCGCGCATAGCTGGCCGCCAGGACATCGTTCACGTGTCCCGCTTTTAGCAGATTGATCGCTGCGACACGGATATTCGGATAGTCCGCACCAGGATTGGTCAACCGTAGGAGGGCGGGGTCATGGGCGCTCCGCGCTGGAAACGTCGAGATCAGCCGCATAGCCCAACCGTCGATGGTAGTAAGCCGGTAAGCCTTAGGCGGAACTCCGGCGCGGTCGAGGCGCCCCCGCAGGGCTGCGACGCCCGCGTTGGTGTGTGTCAATACGAGGATCGGCTTAGCACCGGTATGGCGAGTGATGGCCTCAGCGATCAGGTGGGTCTTGCCGCAGCCCGCAGGCGCGGTCACCGTGCCCCGGTCGATTGCCAGGAGATCAATCTCATTCGCTGGCATTACCTGCCCACGTGAAGATCGCTTCAAGGAGTGCCCTGAATCCCGCTTCCGTGTTCGCCAGGTCCGGGCCGACGATGTCCCGGGCGACTTCCTCCATCCAGGTCACGGACTTGAACCACCCCGCTTTCCTTGTTCTCGCAGCTTTGCCGAGAATCAGACGACTTTCCATCGTGATGCCGTCGATCAGCTGCTCCACTTGAATAGCGTTCAGATCCTTTGAGTTCTTCGAGGCTGATCTAATGTGATCGTTGATCAATTCATTGCCGTGCAGTTCGACGGCGCGATCGATTAGCTTGATAACGGCAGCCTCTGACAAGCTTGAGAACAGCTCATCCTCCAGCGTCCGCCCGTTGCGCCAAGTGAACACGTCGCCGCCGTCTGCCACAAGCGCCGCTTCTACACCTTCGGTCGGCTTCATGTCGTCGTCCCTGACGACGGCGACGCGATATCCCAAAGCACGAAGAGCCGCGGCACGTTTGAACGGCCTATCAGCATCACCACCGCCGCAGTCGACGAGCGCCGTCCCTAGGGCAAAGATGGCGCGGTGGCCGTTGGCTGTTCGATACTGATCAAGGCCCCGCACTAGCCCGACCTCGCTCGCGCCTTCGCACACGATGACCGAAAGGGCGAGAAAGGCGTCGGGGTAAAGGCGGATCGTGCTTTGGATGTCATCCGCCGCGCCGACGGCGAGCACGTCGTGCTTGCCGGCTGACGGTCGCGTGACGAACAGCTGACTCCCGGCCAACTCCTGTAGCGCGACAGGCGAGTGAGTCGTCATGAAAACCTGAAGGGGCGGCGGGGTTTCCTTGGCGCCAAGCGAGCCCAGAAGGCGGATGATTCGGTGCGGCTCCAGCCCATGCTCAAGCTCGTCAATCAAGATGGTCGTGGACTGCACCGCGGCCTTTCGTTGAAGGCCCGCAATGAGCAGTCGGGTCGACCCAGTACCCATTCCTCTTAGCGGTATCCCCTCTTCATCGTGCAATGAGATGGTCCCACCGCCAAAGGACACGGAGTGAGCATCCAGCATGGCCTTGATGTTCTCGCCAATCGGTATGCCAAGCTCTTTCGCCGTGGTTGCGACGATGCTCAACGTTTCGTCGAGCTGGCCCTGCACTTCGTCGCCGAAGGCCGCGCGGGCGTCGCGCGCGGCTCTTGCCAGGGCAGCCGATGCGTCGGCACGTTGCTCCGAAACGCGGTTCAACACCGAACCGCGTCGCCAGCCGAGGTGGTAATCAGCCATCACACCAATGCGCGTGGGCGCAAGTCGAACGCGATCACCCCAGCTGAGACTCCGCTCTAGCCCCTGTGCTTCGGCTCGCTCAGAGACCGATGACCATGACGGTTCTAGGTCGCTTGCGACTGTGAGCCTGACCGTTAGCGCAGTTTCGGCATCCTTCTCCGGCTCGTCTTCGATCCTTCCGGAGAGCGGGTCAAAGCCTCTGACGTACATGCCATAGGCTTCGAGGTTCTTTAGGCCGTCATCGAGTTCGCCAATTGTCACTGAAATGACGATGGGCGTTGCGACGTCCAACTGATGAAAGTCAGCATCGGTGAACTGCAGGTTCCGGCGTGCGCCGAGGCAGAAGTCGATGGCGTCGAGTATGGATGACTTTCCGCTGTCGCCGGGACCAATGAGACAGTTGATCCCGGAACTCGGGCACCAGGAGAGTTCCCGAATCCCTCTGAAGTGCCTGATCTCCACTTTGCGTATTCTCGGCATCAGCACACCTCGAAATTCCTTGCCGCGATCGTTCTAGAAATCAGCGGCCTCGGAACGCAGTCGGCAAACTTGATGGACTCGTGGAAAGCCGCGATCTCGTCTTCTGTCAGCTCAATGCGTTCAGGCAGCGTGCCGGTCAGGGCCGCGACAGGTGCCTGCACGCTCAACGCATCGAAGCGAACCTTCGCGGTACCGAGCGACGCCTGGCGAGCCAGTGTGCGGTTCGCTCGCGTGCCGGCGAACGTCCAGGTCTGCGCGGGCGCGCCGTCGGACCGAGACATCACGAAGTTCGTTCCCGAGGACATCGGTATCTCCTCGGCCAGCGTCTCCAATGCTGTTCGTGCGCGCCAAGACAAAGTGACGGTGGGCGAGGCGCCGTTCGCGAGCACCGTGCGGATGCCCTGACACACCTCGCGGCCCAGACTGCGTGCACCACCCATCCAGCGCGCTTTGCCTCCGGCGGCGGCCGGCTCCAGCCACACAATCCGCTTCGACCAGTCGACGTCGGTGACGCGCCAGCTTCTGCCAGCCAGCAAGAGCAGACGTTCATCGCGCTCGCCGGTCAACACCGTCGGGTCGATGTAGCCGACTTCGGCGGCGCCGTGTCGGCCGGTCAGCAGTTGAGAGCCGCTGAAGGACGCAAGCAGATCGCGGTAGTGGCCGCGCGCGTAGCCGCTCTCGGTCTGCGGACCCACCCGCACCACGCCCTCGGCGCGATCGAGGAACTGCTGGACCACGAGGTGCTCGACGAGCACTTCAATGTCCGCGATGTGCAGTTCGGGAAACGACCCTTGGAGCAGCTCGACCAACTCCCGCGTCGGGAGCTCGCCTCGCTCGAGGCTTAGAACCAACGCCTGTTGCGCGACGATATGCCATGGCTCTGCAGGCGGCACAGCCGCCTCGACCCAAGCCTCAGACCACTTCTGCGTCACGCCAAGGGCAAGGAGGAAGGCGTTGTCGTTCGTCGTCAGGAAGAGGCAGTTGCGACGGCCACCGGTCCGCCGGCCCGTGCGGCCCATTCGCTGGAGAAACGACGAGACGCTCGATGGCGAGTCGATCTGGACTACGCGATCGAGGTCACCCACGTCGATGCCAAGCTCCAGCGTCGACGTAGCGACGATGACGCAATCCCGCTCCTCGGAGAACGCCGCCTCGGCCTGCCGTCGTTCCGACAAGCTGAGCGAGGCATGGCTGACGAAAGTCCGGATCGCATGGGTCCGCAACATGCTGCTCAGTTGCTCAGCGCTGCTGCGGGAGTCGCAGAAGACCAGCCGCTTCTCACCGCGGTGCAGCCGCGCGATCACGGTGGCGGCGTTGGGATTGCCAGGCATGATCTGAGTGGCAAGCCAGATGGCGAGGATGCCTTTCAGCGCGTCGATGAAGAGCACGACCAGTCCCCAGCCCAACCCCATCGCGCGGGCAACGTTGGTGCTGCCCATGTTGCCGCTGCCGACTTCAAAGATGTTGATTTTCTTCAGGCGAGCGATCAGATACGCCGTCGGTACGGAACCCAGCAGATAGCTCATCACGACGACGAGTAGAACCTGCACCGTTTCGTTATGGATGCTCATGGTTGCCTCATGGAGTCGCTCGACCGCGACGATGAACCTATCGACGAGGGTGGAGCCTGTCACTCCGCCGGCGACTGCAATGTGAATCGATAGGCTTCACATTAGTTTAACATCACCCTGACAAAAGAACACTGAACGCCCGGCGAAAGTGACGAAATCTCAGCATCTGCTCACCCAGACAGAGTGATGGATGAGAAGAATCATTCATGCAAGCCGCCAGCGCTCCGTGATAAAATACCGGGCATGAGTCGAAAATGGCTGCTTTTGCTGCTGCCGGTTATTGCGCTGTTGTGGGATATTCCGTTACTTTCCGCGCAGGACGAGGTTGGCGACTTGCTTGGTCGCATCAACAGCCTGCGGGCGTCGCAGGGGCTGCCCGGTTACAGTGTCAGCAGCGCCCTGACCGTTGCCGCGCAGCAGCAGGCGCAGTGGATCGTCGAGACGGGCAGCGTAAGCCACACCCGCCCCGATGGCTCCGGTCCGCGCACGCGCGCCGTGGGCGCGGGCTACCCTTCCACCGAAGTCAGCGAGAATATTTACGGCGGCACGATGGCGACCGCCGATACCGCGTGGACGTTCTGGGTCAACTCCGCGATTCATTACAACGGCTTTGTTCACCGCCGCTACCGTGAAATCGGCATCGGCGTCGCGCGCGGGGGCTGGGGCGCGGCATATGTCACCGTGTTCGGCAACCCCGGCGGCGAGCCGCCATTCGTACCCCAGGCAAATAATGTCGCCGCCAGCAGCGGAGGCGGTGGAGGCGGCAACCCCGCCGCGGCAGCGCCAGCCGCGCCACCCTCCTTCGTGGTGGGCACGGATGCGCGCGGAAACATCATGCACAGCGTCCAGCCGGGCGACACGCTCGGCGACATCGCCCTGATCTATGGCTATACGTGGGATGATCTGCCGTACATGATGCTCCTGAATGGGCTGACCGACGTTCAGGATCTGGAAGTGGGAAGCATCTTCCTCGTGCCCCCCAGGGATGGCACGTTCACGCCCGTACCGTGGGACGCCGGTCCGACGCAGACGCCCGCCGCGACCGCGCCGCCGACCCTGACGCCGTATCCGACCGCGCGCGGGATGCCGACCGCGACGCCCTATGCCGTGGCGACGGCGATGTATCCGCCGGACGCACTGGTGCAGGATGCAAACCCGGTCGCGGTGCCGCTGGTCGTCGCCGTGCCGACACAGGTCGATCCCACGCCCGGCACGGCGGTACCGCAAATCGCGGGCGTGACGATCACACGCAGCACACCGTCGCCGTGGCTCGGCGTGGCGCTGGTGGTTCAGGTCGGGATTCTGGTGGGCGCGGGGGTCGAGTTCGTCCGCCGGTCGCGGCGCAGGAAAGACCGCTGATGTTCTACCGTTATAAGCCGGAATTTTACGACGCCTTCAAGCAGGCGATGACACGCCCCGCGCCGACAGCGTACCCCCGGCTGAGCGCGTGGGCAGCGCAGACGCGCGACCTGATTCGGTCGATCTACGCCGCCGCGCGCGAGCAGGGGTTGGACGAGGCGGCGCGACGGGCGCTGCTGGTGCGAATCGACCGCCGCGACCTGAGCATGGAAACGATTCTGGCGACGATCCGCTATCACGCGAGCAGCGAGTATCCCTATCTGCTGGGAGAGCAGGCGGCGCACAACGTGCTTGCCGTCCACGCCAGCAACCTCAACGACCGCTATCTCGCGCTGCGGCTGAGCCAGTCCGACGCGCTTCAAATCGAGCCGCTGCGCTCGCGCGTTGGCGCGCTGCGCGATCACCTCGACCACATTCCCAACGAACCCGACGCGACGACATAAACCCCGATTTTTAGTACGGCGATGCTCTAAAACTAAGGGCTTCACCGCCGCCGATCATCCAAATTTGTAACAGCCCGCGTCAGCAAAGCGTATACGAGCCGTTCAGCAGGCTTTAATGTGCTATGCTACACTGCGATTGATCGTTGTTGCTACATTCGTACATCATGGATTTGTTTCGGTAATTTAACGGTTTCTATAACGTTTGTGAAACTTGGTTAGAAGGAGGTTTTCCATGCGTCGCCTGATCCTCGTTTTGATCGTGCTCGCCCTCACGGCAGTGAGCGCGGGCGCAGCCCTTGCCAGTGATCTGGTACACATCGTCTCGCCGGGGGAAACGCTCTATCGCATCTCGGTGTATTATGGCGTCTCCATGAGCGCCATCGCGTCGGCAAATGGCATCTGGAACCCCAACTACATCTACGCGGGACAGCGACTCGTCATACCGATGTATTCGCCGCCGCCCGCGCCACCTCCGTACACACCACCGCCCGCGCCGCCGTCGTATCCTCCATATACTCCGCCAGTAGGAGTCGTCGCCTATCACACGGTTCGTCCGGGGGATCGGCTGTCGAACATCGCCGCATTTTATGGGACGACGATTCAGGCGATCGCTTCCGCGAATGGCATCAGCAACCCCAACTACATCTTCGCGGGGCAGGTGCTGGCGATTCCGCGCACGCCGGTCATCTACAGCTACTACGTGCAGTATGGCGATACCCTGAGCAAAATCGCGCGGCGCTACGGGACGAGCCTTTACGCTATTACCAGCTACAACAGCATTTACAACCCGAATCTCATCTATCCGGGGATGCTGCTGTATGTGCCTGTGTAGGTTTTGTAACATGCAATATCGGCAGTTGAACGCACAATTGTCGTAAAATCGTTGTAGTATGGTTTCATGCAGGTTAGAAATCCTGCGGGAACCAGGGAGAAGGGGTTTGGGAAACGGAATTTCAAGGAGGACCCTAATGCGCCGTTTCATCCTCGCGTTCAGCCTGCTGATGTTGCTGGCGCTTTTCGGCACCGCAGCGTCCGCGCAGGGACAGACAACATATACGGTTGTGCCGGGCGATAATCTGTTTCGTATCGCGCTTCGTTTTAATACCACGATTGCGGCGATTGCCAGCGCCAACGGCATCGCCAACGTCAACCTGATCTATGCCGGGCAGCAGCTCGTCATTCCGTCAGGGGGCGGAACGACGCCTCCACCGCCGACCTTCCAGCCGGGCGCGGGCGGCAGCTACACCTTGGCGCGCGGCGATACGCTCGGCGCGATTGCGCGACGTTTCGGCACAACCTATCAGAATCTCGCCCAGCTCAACGGGATCGCCAACCCGAATCTGATTTACGCGGGTCAGGTCTTGCGAATTTCCGGCACCAACTGCCCGCCGACCGGTCCCACGGCGACCCCGGTTCCGGGCGCGCCGACTCCCGCGCCGGTGACAGGCGGCTTCGAGCTTGGTGGTCAGGTGTTCGCATTCGCCTACCCTGAGCAGATGCGCGGCGCGGGCATGACGTGGGCGAAGCTACAGGTCGTCTGGAACCGCGGCGAGCCTGCCAGCATCGCGCAGGACGAGATCAACAACGCGCGCAATCGCGGCTTCAAGGTCTTGCTGAGCATCAAGGGCAACCCGGCGCAGATCGCCCAAAATCCGACCCAGTACTACCAGGACTTCGCCACCTTCCTCGGCGGCGTGGCGCAGTTGAACCCGGATGGCATCGAGGTCTGGAATGAGCAGAACATCGACCGCGAGTGGCCCGCCGGTCAGATCAGCGGCGCGGCGTACACGCAGATGTTGAGCGCGGCGTATCAGGCGATCAAGCGCGCCAACGCGAACGTGCTGGTCATCAGCGGCGCGCCGTCGCCGACCGGCTTCTTCGGCGGGCGCTGCACGTCCAACGGCTGCGACGACGACGCTTATCTACGTCAGATGGCGGCGGCGGGCGCGGGCAACTTCTTCGACTGCACCGGCATCCACTATAACGAAGGCATTCTGCCCCCGTCGGCGAGCAGCGGCGACCCGCGCGGCAACAGCAGTCACTACACGCGCTATTACCCGACGATGGTAAGCACCTACCGCGGCATCTTCCCGAATAAGCCGCTGTGCTTCACCGAGCTTGGCTATCTGTCGCCCGAAGGCTTCGGACCGCTGCCGCCTGCATTCTCGTGGGCTGCCAACACCTCGGCTCAGGAACAGGCGGAATGGCTGGCGGGCGCGGCAACACGGGCGCGCAGCAGCGGCTTCGTCCGTCTCCTCGTGGTGTGGAACGTCGACGCCACCACCTATGGCGCGGACCCGCAGGCGGGCTATGCCATCGTGCGCGGCAACCAGTGTCTCGCCTGTATCACGCTCGGCGCGGCGATGGACTGACAACCTTCGACGCTTGGATGAGTGGAAAGGGCGAGCCAACCGACTCGCCTTTTTCGTCAAGTTAACATCTCTACTGCTTCGGCTTCGCCTCAACCCCTCCCTTGCTCGGGGTTTCCGCCTTTGGCGCGAACCCCACGCGAGGGCGGGGGGATAGGGGTAAATGGGCGGGCGAAACGGTGTTTACGCCGGGGCGCTTCAGCCCCCGGCGTGTGTCTAAACTTGAGTTGCTGAGCGATGAAAGTCCAACCGCTCCACAGCCCCCGGCGCTGTTCCTCAGGCTCACGAAGTCGGTAAGATTGCGCCCTCGGCGACCTGAGCGAAAAAGCGCCCGCTGTCTTTGAGCGTGCGTTCCTGCGTGGCATAGTCCACATAGTACAAGCCAAAGCGCTTGTCGTAGCCTTCCGCCCATTCAAAGTTGTCGAGCAGGCTCCAGGCGAAGTAACCTTTCAGCGGAATCCCCTCCTCAATCGCCTTCGACGCTGCTGCCAGGTGCTTGCGGAGATAATCCACGCGCTTGTGGTCGTGGATGCGTCCTTCCAGGGTAACTTCATCCTCGAACGCCGCGCCGTTCTCGGTGACGTAGATGGCGTTCGGACCGTAGTCCTCGTGAATACACCGGAGCAGCGCAGTCAGTCCGTCCGGGTAAACTTCCCAGCCCATATGGGTCGGCTCGCCGGTTTGCTCGACCGTCTTGAGCTGCAAGCCGAACTGTTCCGGCTCGTCGGCGATGACGAGGCGGGTGTAGTAATTGACGCCGAGGAAATCCATTGGGCGGGCGATAATTTCGAGGTCATGCGGCTGGAATTCCGGCAGGAAAGGACGGTACGTTTCCAGCATATCCTCTGGATACTTGCCGTGGAACAGGGCGTCGAGATACCAGCGGTTGTTGTAACCGTCGTAACGCCGCGCCGCCGCGATGTCTTCGGGGCGGTCGCTGGCTGGATCGACGTGCGTCAGGCTGAGCGCGATGCCTACGCGCGCGTCCGGCGTATTGGCGCGCAGAATGGGCAGCGCCATGCCATGCGCCAGCAGCCCATGATGCCCAGCCTGAAGCGCCAGCATCGGGTTCCCGCTCATGTTCCCCGGCGCGTGCATCCCCGTGAAATAGCCCAGCCACGAGAACACCCACGGCTCGTTGATCGTGACCCAGTGTTTCACGCGGTCGCCGAGCGCGCGGCTGACGACGTCGGTATAGGCGACGAAATCGTCGACCACGTCGCGCCGCAGCCAGCCGCCCTCGTCTTCGAGCGGCTGCGGTAAATCCCAGTGATAGAGCGTGACGAACGGCGTGATCCCTGCGTCGAGCAAGCCGTCGACCAGCCGATTGTAGAAGTCCAGCCCTTTAGGGTTGACCGCGCCGCGCCCGGTCGGCAGGATGCGCGACCAGCTAATCGAGAAGCGGTAGGCGTTGACGTGCAGCCGCTTCATCAACTTAATGTCTTCCTGCCAGCGGTGGTAATGATCGGCGGCGATGTCGCCGTTGTGCCCTCTGGCGATGCGACCGTCCAGATGCGAGAACGTATCCCAGATGCTCGGTCCGCGACCGTCGACGCTCACCGCGCCTTCGATCTGGTAGGCGGCGGTGGCGGTTCCCCAGTAGAAGTCGGCGGGGAAGCTCAATCTGCTCTCCAGCATACGATTCCTGCCTCGTGCGTGTACGATTTCACATTCCGGTTATCAGTATACACAAGTCGTCAATTATTAAAAATGGGATTTCAATAACTGTCGCTGCGACAGTCTGGTTCTTTTGTTTGGCGCGGCGGGGCGATTCAGGTGATACGTCTCTACACCTCTTCTAAATTCGAGAGATCGACGCGGAGCGGAACCGCGCCCTCGGCGATCAGCGCGCGGTTGCCGGACGCGGCGTTATCGACCGCGTACACCTTTCGTCCCTGCGCCCGCGCGCGCCGAGCCGCGTGCATCGCGCCGCCATCGACGGCGGTTTCCACGATGATGACTGCATCGCTCATGGCGCTGATGAGGCGATTCCGTGCGACGAGGCTGGCGCGATTTGCCTGCGCCTGCGGATGGACTTCGCTCAGCAGCGCGCCGCGCTGGATGATCTGCTCCGCCAGCGCGTCGTTGGCTTCGGGAAAGACATTCAGGACGCCGCTGCCGAGCACCGCCAGCGTCTCACCATCCGGGACGTCCAGCGCGCCGACGTGCGCCGCGCGGTCGACGCCGAGCGCGAGACCGCTGACGACGACACAGCCGCGAGATGCCAGCCTCAGCGCAATCTGTCGGGCAAGGGCTTCCGAGTCCGGTGACGGGCGGCGCGTGCCGACGACGGCAGCGGCGCGCGTGTGATTCAAGTTCCCGTGCCCGATCACGAACAGCGTCGGCGGGGCGTCGTCCAGCGGGCGGAGGCGTTCGGGGTAGCGTGAGTCTTGCAGCGGCAGCAGGGTCACACCCGCCGCCTGCCAGCCCGGGATAGCGTTTTCGACGTCGATCAGGCGAATGTCGCGAATGATCTGCGCGATTTTGGGACCGATACCGGGGACTTGCCGCAGGGTTTCGGCGTCCGCGTTGAGGACGGCGGCAGGGTCGTTGTCGAAATGCCGCATGAGCGCTCGGAGCTTCTTGCCGCCGACGTGATCGGCAAGGCTGAGGGCGACCCAGGACGCTTCCAGCACGGCGCTACTCTGCCTCGTAGTACTCGACGATGGACAGCAGCATGGCGTTGATGAAGGTATTCACGTGCCTCAGCAGCACGCCCCACTCGGTGGACGTGCGCGGCGTGGCGATTTCCGACCACGTGAGAATCGCGTTAATCACGAAGTCGCTGAAGTAAAGAAAGCCCCGGACGGCGTGCGGCAGGGGCAACTGGTCACGGTGCAGCACGATGGCGTAATCCTTGCCAAGCCGGATGGCGTTGCTCAGTTCCGCGTCCGGCGCGCCGTGGGCAAGATACTGGCGCAGTTGTTCCAGCACGTTGCGCCCCTGCTGGCGCAGTCCTTCCCGCGTGCGCTCGCTCATCGCGTTGTACCAGGGAATACCGCTGAGCGTCCCGCCGCCGACTTCCATGCGCGTCTGACCGAGCGCGTTTTGAATGATGACCTGCACCTCGAGGGGTTGAAGCTCGCCTTGCAACTCGGCGTATTGCAGCAGGTCACCCCGGCGAAAACGGCGATGCCCGCCTGCCGTGCGCCGCGAGGGTACGTCGCCTTTGTCCGCCCAATTGCGGACGGTCGCGGGATGGACGCCAAGAATGTCGGCTGCCTGTCGTAAGCTGACCCACTCGGACGATTCGCTCATGCGGCACCACACTGATTTCGCCGTCTCACTTCGCTCATAGTATAGCGTATGGCAGGGGATGCGGTGAGGCGAAGGTTCGGCAATCAGAGACACGGTCAGAGACCTAAAAACGAAATCGCCCTCTTGTTGAAAGGGCGATCAGAAATTGCTGATTGACCGAAAATGACGACGCCCTCTCACAAGCGGAAAGGGCGTCGATGGACGAAACATGGCTGCTTATGAAGAACGCGGGCGCTCGCCCAGGGTGACCGGAACGACTACCTGCTGCCCTTCCCGCAGAACCGTCAGGTTGACGGTCTGACCCGGCGTGGTGTTGCTTGCCAGGTACGCGATCAGCGCGTTAAAGCCGGTCACCGGCTCGGAATCAATCGCGGTGATGATGTCGGCTCCGGTGGGTACCGGAATGCCGTCCACCACGATCTGATCAATGGGATTGCGAAGCCCCGCCAGCGCCGCGGGACCGTTCGGATCGAGACCGGTAATGACGACGCCGCGCGTGTTGTTCGCCAGATTGAGGGATTCAATCATCGCCAAGTCGACG
>CALMDI010000772.1 GCA_937864975.1 uncultured Chloroflexota bacterium
AGCTCGGAGGAAAGACGCCCAGCATCGTCTTCCCTGACGCTGACCTCGATCAGGCACTGGCCGGCTCGGTGTTCACCAGCTTCCTCAACTGTGGGCAGATATGCACCGCCGGAACACGGCTACTCGTTCACGATTCGATCGCAGATGAATTCGTCGCCCGTCTCTCCGATCGCGTCGCCTCGCTTACCCTGGGCGATCCGCTCGCTGACGGGACGAAGCTCGGGCCGCTCGTCTCACGTGAACAACAGGCGCGCGTGCTGTCTTACATTGAGAGCGGCATCGAGGCAGGGGCCCAGAGGATCCTCGGTGAGATGCCCGTCGAGCTGTCGCCCGAGTTGCGTGAAGGGTTCTTCGTCACTCCCACGATCTTCGATCACGTGGACCAGGCTATGCCGATAGCACGCGAGGAGATCTTCGGACCCGTCCTGGTCGCGATGACGTTTCGCACGCCGAAAGAGGCGGTCGCGCTGGCGAACAACACGCGCTATGGACTGGCGGCAAGCATCTGGAGCGACAACGTCAACCTCGCGCTGGAAGTGGCGCAGCGCGTGAAGGCGGGCACGGTCTGGGTCAACTGCACCAATCTGTTCGACGCGGCGTCAGGCTTCGGCGGCTACCGCGAGAGCGGCTTTGGACGCGAAGGCGGCAAAGAAGGACTGTTTGAATATCTACGTCCCGCGTGGGAAGAACGCCCGCGCCCGCAGTTGGGCGAAAGCAGCGGCAAGTGGGGCAGCGCCGTGCCGGGACGTCCGGCGCGCGTGAACGGGCACACGGTGAAGACCAACGGCGCGTTCGGAACGATTGACCGCACGCCGAAGCTCTTTATTGGCGGCAAGCAGAAGCGACCGGACGGCGCGTACAGCCGCGTAGTTTATTCGCCCGAAGGGGAGATCGTCGGGCAGGTGGCGGACGGCAACCGCAAGGACATCCGCGACGCGGTCGAAGCGGCGCGCAAAGCCGAAAGCTGGGCGGACAAAACCGGGCACGCGCGCGCGCAAATCCTGTATTACATCGGCGAAAACTTGTCGGCGCGCGCCGATGAATTCGCCGCGCGTATCGCTGCCATGACCGGGCATTCCGTCTTTTCCGCGCGCGAAGAAGTCGAATTGAGTATCCGACGCCTGTTCACCTACGCCGCGTGGGCAGACAAGTACGGCGGCGAAGTGAAGGAAACGACGCTGCGGGGTATCGTCATGGGCTTGAACGAGGCAATTGGCGTGGTCGGCATTGCCTGCCCGGACGAATACCCGCTGCTGGGGTTCGTCTCGCTGTTCGCGCCCGCCATCGCCCGCGGTAACACGGTCGTCGTCGTGCCGTCGGAGAAGTACCCGCTGAGCGCGACCGACTTTTACCAGATTTTCGAGACGTCGGATGTGCCGGGCGGTGTAGTCAACATCGTCACCGGCGTGCGTGACGTGCTGACCAAGACGCTGGTCGAGCATGACGACGTGGATGCCATGTGGTATTTCGGCGCCGCCGAGGGAAGCTGCTACGTCGAGCAGTTGTCCGCGAGTAACATGAAGCGCACATGGGTCGGTTATGGCATCGCGCGCGACTGGACGAATTCGGAGCAGGGCGAAGGTCACGAATTCCTGCGCGAGTCCACCCAGGTCAAGAATATCTGGGTGCCGACCGGCGAGTAGGACTGAGGATTGAGGTTTGAGCGATGAGAATAACGCCGGTCTCATCGCTCATTTTATTTGCCTGAGCGATCAAAGACATAATTGAACCACAAAGGCGCAAAGGACACAGAGGAAAACCTTTTTGTTCCTTTGTGTTCTCCGTGCCTTTGCGGTTCAATGACTTCTTTTCGGACGGTTTCCAGGATATTCATGTTGAGACGATTTCGAGAATCGCCGGTTCTGCTGCTGTTCGTCGTCGCGCTGGCGGCGCTGGCGATCCTGCTGCTGCGCGATCTCGATTTCGGGCACCTGCAAACCGACGTCATCATCATGCGGGCATGGATGCGAGAGGTCGGCGTCGAGGGTTTTACGCAGCGCTATCTCGACGTGAATCAGCGTCATCTGCTCGTCGGACCGCTCTACACGCTGGCGTATCAACTGTTTGGCGAGAACAACCTGCCCTACAACGTGATTTTCGTGGGAAGCCGCCTGCTGCAAGGTGTGTTTCTCGGCGGGATCGTCTTCGAGCTCACGCGGCGGCGCTTGCTGGCGATCAGCGCGGGCTTGGCGCTGATGTTCACGATCATTCGCCTGCCGGAGTTATTTCAGGGGATCAACTGGTACATTGAGCCGACGCTGACGCTGCTGCTGGCGTCCTCGTATGTCTACCTGCTCAGCCTGCGCGAGGGTCGATTTCGCGCGGGAAGGTACGCGCTCGCCGTGGCGCTTTACGTCATCTCAAGCCTGATTTACGAGGCGGGTATGCCGTGGATCGCGGTCAATGCGCTGCTCGGCTATCTTCGGCGCGAGGGATCGCCGTCGCGCAAGCGTCTGTGGCTGGCGATCCGTGACGCGCTTCTGCCGCTGGGCTTCGCGGTCGTGTTAGCGCTGCTGATTTTGTTCGTGTTCGAGCCGTGGAGCACGCTCCAACCCGACGTAAGCGCGTCGCTGGGGCGGCGGCTGGTGGACAGCGCCAGCACATTGCTGACCTTCCCGCTTCAATACGTTAACATGGCACTGGTGACACTCCGCGACGGCTACGCGCTCCCGATGGTGCTGTGCGCGGTTGTAGCAGCTATTTCGGTTTGGCTTTCAGGGCGCGGCAGCACCGCCGTCCATGAAGATCCGAAGCGCGACTACGCCCGCCTGTGGCTCGTGGCGCTGGCGATGTTCGCGGCTAGCCTGCTGGTTGGAGTCAGCAGCGGCGGCATCAGCCCCACGTATCTCGACCGCATTACGTTCGGGCGCGCGGCGGGGATTTCGCTGTTCTGGGTGACGCTGGTGTTCGCCGTTTTCGATGTCGTGCGAATCGGGGAGAAAGGCGCGGCGGTGGCGGTCGCGGTCATCTTCGCAGGAGGTGGTTTCGCGTGGATGTTGACCTATCAGGATTACGCGCACGCGGCGTTTCGGGAGATTGATCGCATCGAGCGCGGTATTCTGGCGCTGCGCCCGATGATCTATTCGCCAGTGCATTTCGTCGTCGTCACGGATGACGATTGGGTGGGCGCGCGGTTTGTCGATGCGTCAGACGTGATTGTTCACGAAGTTCAGCAGCGCTTATGGGCGGACGGGGCGGACGCGACGCTCGACATTTTGCACACCGCCGCCTACCCGGAAGAATACGCCACGCTGCCGGGGACGTGCGACACGGTCAGTGGGGAGTATTCGGCGGGCATGTGCTTCGACGCCGAGACAGTACACACCAGCCGGTGGGCGTTTGGCACGACGCACCCCCTTGAGGATCTTGTGCTCGTGCGTTATGACGACGACGCGGGACAATTTTCGGTCGTCGATAGGCTGACGATGGACGAACTGGGCGCTTACAATATTGTCTCCGTGGGGGCAACGCAGCTTCAAACGAACCCCGCACGCCTGGCGGTGCCGCTGCCGATTGAGGTGGGCGGGTAGCACGTCGAGACGAGGTTCAGATGGGCGAAGCGGATACCATTCACCCCGATCAACTGCCGCTGACGGTGGAGTCGCTCGCAGACCAGTTTGCCGCCTGCGGGCTTGCCGAGGGGCAGACGGTGCTGGTGCACACGCGCATGAGCCGCCTGGGCTGGATCGCGGGCGGAGCGGTGAGCGTGATTCAGGCGCTGCTGCGCGTGCTTGGCGCGAGCGGGACGTTGATGATGCCGACTCACAGCGCCGACAATACCAACCCGGCGAACTGGTCGCGCCCGCCCGTACCGGAACGCTGGTGGCAGATCATTCGCGATCACGCGCCGCCCTACGACCCTGCCGTGACGCCGACGCGCGGTATGGGTAAGGTTGCGGAGCTGTTCCGCACCTATCCGGGTGTGATTCGCAGCGCGCACCCAATTGGCTCGTTCGCCGCGCTCGGAGCGAACGCCGAATACCTCACGCGCGATCACCCGATTCCAGAGCCGATGTTTGGCGACGGCTCGCCCGTGGCGCGACTGTACGACCTTGACGGCTACGTGTTCCTGCTCGGCGTCGATCACGTGAACAACACGTCGCTGCACCTGGCGGAATACCGCGCCGACTTCCCGAAGAAGTATGTGCGCGAGGGCACGGCGCTGCTTGTCGATGGACAGCGCCAGTGGCTGGAATATGACCTGCTCGACTACTCCGACGCAGACTTTGGCGCGATTGGCGACCGCTATGAGGCGGAACACGCCATTTCGCGCTGCCGGGTGGGCATGGCAGAAGCGCGCTTTATGAAGCAGCGCCCGCTGGTGGATTACGCGGTCGCGTGGATGGAGCGAAACCGGCGGTAACGGGTCGCGACGTGAAATCCGTTATACTTGAATAGAGGAGGTGTCGAATGTCGCAGACTATACTTCACATCGACGAGATTGTGTCCAACCCAAACGTGCGCGGGGGTCGCCCGGTTATTCGCGGAACGGGCTTAAAGGTGTCAGATGTCTGGCTTGCCCACACCGGAGCCGATCAATTAACTCCCGAAGAAATCGCAACCAATTACCGTCTTCAATTGGGACAGGTTTACGCAGCATTCGCCTACTATCATCTTCATCAGGACGAGATCGACGCCGAGATTGAACAGGATGAGGAGGCTGCTCAACAGTTGTTGAAGGCGATTGAGGCACAAGGAAAGCTCACTCGGCTTGACTAAACTGCGTTTTTATTTTGACGAGAACGTGGAAATAGAGGTCGTAGAGCAACTCGTCAAGCGCGGTATTGACGCGATCTCTGTACATGACCTCGATCTATTCAGCGATACCGACCTCCATCATCTTGTACGTGCAGCGGAAATGGGTCGCGTGTTGTGCACTTATGACACCGATTTTCTTCAGCTTCACGCTGCCGGAGTCGAGCACGCCGGGATCGCCTGGGGCGCTCGTCGAAAATCGACTATCGGCGGTTGGGTTCGATATCTGTCAGCCCTTTACGATCAGAGCACTGCTGAAGCGGCGCGAGGTCGTGTCTTCTATATAACGTTCGCTTAAATCCCACGCGATTACCCCGCACTTTCTGCATATTCCCCGCGAGTTGTCGCCTAGAATCTCGCTATGGAGTTCATGTTATGCACGCATGATACTGACTTTTTGCGGCTGAACGCCGCCGGAATTCAACACTCAGGAATCGCCTTTGCTCCTCAGTCCCAAGCCAATATTGGGGGCTGGGTTCGAGAACTGAGCGCACTTTCCAGCCAACTGACTTCCGAACAAGCGCGAAATCAGCTTTTCTTTCTCTCGCTCAAGTAACGTCGGCTTGAGGGAAACTGTTACCCCCGTGACTGTGGCTGGAGGATGGTCTCGCCGTAGATTTCGATGAGGACGCGCGGCACGGTGTAGTCGATGCTTGCCAGCATCCGCGCGAAATCGAGCTGCCCGGCAGACTCGTTGCCGAGCGCGATCTGCGCCCAGGCGCGGTTGTTGTAGTAGTTCGGGTTGGTCGGGTTAAGCTGGATGGCGCGGTTGTAGTCGCGGAGCGCATCGTTGTACAGCCCGATCTCGGCATAGGCGATGCCGCGGTTGTTGTATGCCGACGCCTCGTTCGGATTGGCGAGGATCGCCCAGGTGTAATCGGTGATCGCCTGGACATAGTTATTCAGCGCGCGGTACGCCAAGCCACGGTCGATGTAGGCGAGCGCGAGACGCGGGTTGAGATTGAGCGCGCGCGAGTAATCTTCAATCGCCAGCGCGTAGTCGCCCATCCCGGCATAAGCGCGTCCTCGGAGATGATAATTTGCCGCGTAGTCTGCATCCAGTTGAATGGAGCACGAATAATCCGCGACCGCCTGCGGGTAAAGCTCAAGGCGGTCATACGCCCCGGCGCGGTTGTGGAAGGCTTCGACGTAATTCGGGCGCAGCGCGATGGCGCGCGTGTACATGACGACCGCGTCGCGGAACTGCCCGCGATCATCGAGCCGGTTGCCCGTCTCGTAATAGGCAGCCGAGTAGGCGGGGTTGACGCGAAGCTGCGGCACAAAGGCGAGCGCCTGAGTGATATCCTCGACGGCTTCCTCATAGTTGCCCAGCGCGACGTTCGTCAGCCCACGGCGGTCGCGAATATCCGCCAGATTGACCGAGAGCGCATAGGCGCGCACGTAATCCGCGACGGCTTCGCGCGTTTGCCCGGTACGAGCTTTCTCGAACGCGCGCCCGTTGAAGATGTTATAGAGGTAGGTCAGGTTTTCGATGGCGTAGGTGTAGTAGGCGCGCGCCTGTACGTACTCGCGCTGCCCGGCGTGGAAGGTGCCGCGGCGAACGTAGCTGCTGGCGAGGCTGAACAACCCCGACAGGAAATCGGAGCCGAGGTCGAGCGTCGGATCGTAGCTGATGGCGATGCCCGCGCTGACCGCGGGGGGTGGACACGCGCCGAGCAAAACCGGCGGCTGCTCGCCCTGCGCCAGCGGCGCGCTCCATGCGGGCGATAAGCTGGCTTGGGCGACGAGGATGACAGTCAAAAGCATCAGCACCGGGCGACGAAGCGACAGGTTGTCCATTGGGGATACTCGCAGCATTTATGCCAAAAGTAATGTTTATTATAGAGCAAAACTCACGTTGCACCAAAGCAACGTGGGTTGCTCATCGGGTTCTCATCGGTTTTGGTTCATGATGCCGAGCGCGCCGTCTCAATCGCGCGCACGACGTCGTCATGAAAGCGCCCATTACTGACGATCATGCCCTTATTGCGCGCCAGCGTCCGTCCGAACGAGAAATCGAGCGGGGAGCCGTCGATGTCGCTGACGGTGCCGCCCGCCGCGCGGACGATAGCGGAACCTGCCGCGTGATCCCAGATCCAGTGATGATCCTGCGTGGCGCGCGGGAGCCGCAGGTAGAGGTCGGCGTCGAGCTCGTTGTCCAGGTAGCTGGCGACGAGAGTCGTCTTTCCGCAGCCCGGAGGACCGGTGACCCAAATGACGGATTTCTGACTGGCATCCAGCATCGCGAACAGGCGGTCCCGCGGCAGCACGCCGGAAAAACTGGGCCGCGTCGTCTTGGCGAGCGATACGAGTTTCGTACTCACGACTGCCACCGTTCAGCGTCTGGGGCATGCGCTGGCCCTCGCGCCGGCTGGGTCCCGGGCGCCTGTGATCGCGGGTACGCTGAAAGTCGCGTCATCATGCGCACGCGTCCTGTTCAAGAGCCTTACGATCCTCCGCCGTCCAGAAACTCCATGACGTTGTTCCGGCGTGGTCGGGACAATCATACTCCCCCGGAGGGGCGACATTCGCAGACCGGATATTGCACTGCGAAAAGTCGCGCGGTTAGTTTTCCAAAACTTCTTCCATCTCGCGGCGGATTCCAAAAGGATTTTCTTTTTGGTGAGCCACGGGCTTGGAACATTGAAAACATTTTCGCGCGCGTTCGTCTTATCATCGTCGGGCGT
>CALMDI010000773.1 GCA_937864975.1 uncultured Chloroflexota bacterium
TGAGGCTGCCAACGGTCGCCCGCCGACGCCCTTGCTCGACAAGTATGGTCGTGACCTGACGGCGCAGGCGCGACAGGGTAAGATCGGACCGGCGATCGCGCGAGAGCGAGAAATACGCCAGCTTGCGCGCACGCTCGCGCGCAGCAAGAAGAACAATCCGCTGCTTCTCGGCGACGCGGGGGTAGGCAAAACCGCCGTGGTCGAGGGACTTGCCTACGCGATTTCGGAAGGCACCGCGCCGCCGTCCCTGCTCAATCGGCGCATCGTCCAGATTGAAATTGGCTCGCTGGTGGCGGGCACGAGCCTGCGCGGTCAGTTCGAGGAACGGCTGATCGGCATTCTGGAGGAGATTAAGAACGCGGGCAACGTCATTCTGTTTATCGACGAAATTCACACGATTGTCGGCGCGGGGGACACGATTGACAGCAACCTGGATGCCGCCAACATTCTGAAACCGGCGCTGGCGCGCGGCGAGGTCATCTGCATCGGGGCAACCACGCACGAGGAATACCGCCGCGCCATCGCGCAGGACCCGGCGCTCGACCGCCGCTTCCGCCCGATCGACATCGAAGAGCCGAGCGAAGCCGATACCCTGACGATCCTCGCGGGCGTGCGCGAGCGGCTCGAAGATCATCACGGCGTGACCATTCGCCCGGAGTCGCATGAAGCCGCCGTGCGGATGTCGGTGCGCTATCTCCCCGACCGCCGCCTGCCGGATAAGGCGATTGATTTGCTGGACGAAGCCTGCGCGCGCGTGGTCATCCATTCGCACTCCCCCGACGTGCCGGACAACTTCCCGATGGAAGTCCGCGTCGAAAGCATCGCCGCCGTCCTGTCGGACTGGACGGGCATTCCCATCAACGAACTCACGAAGGATGAGAAACGCCGCCTGTCGGACATGGAACGTGTTCTTAAAGAGCGTGTTATGGGGCAGGAGTCGGCGGTTCACACTGTCGCGGACGCCATTCGCACCGCACGCGCCGGTCTGGGCGACCCGCACCGCCCGATTGGGGTGTTCCTGTTCCTCGGACCGTCGGGCGTGGGCAAGACCGAGCTGGCGCGCGCGCTGGCAACCTTCCTCTTCGGCAGCGACGAGGCAATGATCCGCCTCGACATGTCTGAGTTCCACGACGCGCATACGGTTGCTCGCCTGATCGGCGCGCCGCCGGGCTACAAGGATAACCAGCGCGGCGGACAGTTGACGGATGGCTTGCGCCGCCGCCCCTACAGCGTCATCCTGCTGGACGAAGTGGAAAAAGCCGCGCCGGAAGTTTTCGACCTGTTTCTCCAGGTCTTTGACGAAGGGCGCTTGAGCGATGCACATGGGCGTCAGGTAGATGCGCGTCACGCGGTCTTTATCATGACCAGCAATATCGGCACGGAAGAGAGCGGAAAATCGCTCGGCTTCCTCGGCTCGGAGCGCGAGCCAGATTATGCGGGTTACCTGGAACGCTATTTCCGCCCGGAATTCCTCAATCGACTGGATGAGGTGATTACCTTCCGCCCGCTCACGCCGGACGCGCTGAGCCAGATTCTCGACCTGCAGCTTCGCGAGCTGCACGCGCGGCTTGCCGACCAGCACCTGACGCTGGAGCTTTCCGACGCGGCGCGGAAGCTGATCCTGCACAAGGGTTACGACCCCGTTCACGGGGCGCGCCCGCTGCGCCGCGCCGTCGAGCGGATTCTGATTCGCCCGCTGAGCGCCAGGATCGTCGAGGACGCCTTCGAGCCGGGTCAGACCATCGTCGCCTACCCCGCCGATGGCGACGTGCTGCGCTTCGAGACTGCCGGAGTCGCTTGAGCCTATGCTGGCTCCCCAGACCGGACGCCAACCGCTGCCTGTGACGAACGCCGATATTCGTCAGGCGCTGCGAAAGCATCACCCCCAGGACAGCGTGGATTATTTTGCGACCGACCCCAACCCGGAAATTCGCAACCTGGGACGGCTGGCGCTGCGGCGCGAGGACGTGAACGATCAATTCGCGCTGGGCGACCTGTGCGCGCGGCGCGCCTTTACGGATGACCGGCGATTACTGGTGTTTTACGTCGGCAAAGCGCTCATCGCCTACCGCCGCGCCATGCAGTTTGCCATGAACGACGTCGACCGCCTGCTGGCGCACCGCGCCGTGGACGATTTTACGGCGTGGGTTGTCGAAACCGCGCAGACGTTTCCGACGCGGCGCAACCTCGCCGTCGCGCTGTGGACGATAGCCGAGACAGAAGCGAGCGCGCTGCTGGCGCTGGTGGACAAACCGGCGACGTGGATGAATGAATTTCTCATTCGCGATCTGGTCGACGCCTATAAGCAGGATCACCGAGTCGAAGCGCCCAAGCCGCACGCCGAAGCCGAGGAGAGCGGCACGTTTGCCGACGCCAGCCGTTTCGCCCTGCTCAGCCAGTCGGCGGCGACCGCGGGCGACGCCGGACTGGACGAGGCAGCGCTGTCGATGGAGATGGAGCGGCAGGACATTGGCGAAACGCGCATGGAGCCAACGCTGAACGGCTTGATCACGTCGATTGACGTCGAGCCGAACAGGACGCGCAGCGTGACGACCCGAAACGGGCGCGCTTCCGAAGCCGACGCCGCCGAATTCCGCATCGGCGACCGGCTTGAAGGGCGCTATGAAGTCGCGGATTTGCGGCGCGGCGGCATGGGCATCGTCTACCTGTGCTACGACCACGAACTGCGCGAGCCGGTCGCCATCAAGAGCTTTCAGGCGCGCTTCCTCGAAAACGAGCGCGCCGTCGCCCGCTTCGTACAGGAAGCCGTGACGTGGATTCACCTCGACAAACACCGCCACATCGTGCAGGCTCGGCTGGTTCAGAACATTCGCGGTCGCCCGCACATCATGCTGGAACACATCAGCGGACCGGAAGGACTCGGTCCCGATCTGAAAAGCTGGATCGATCACAACCGTCTCAACCTCACGCAGTCGATTGAGTTTGGCTTGCACATCGCGCTTGGGATGCAGCACGCGACTCGCAAGGTGCCGGGACTGGTTCACCGCGACCTGAAGCCCGCCAACATCCTCGTGACGCACGATGGCATCGCGAAAGTGACGGATTTCGGTTTGGTGCGCTCGCTGGAAGTGGACGACATTGCCGCCGCGGGGCTGGAAGCCGAGCTTGTCGGCGCGTTCAACACGCCTGACGACCGCCTGACGCGCGTCGGCGCGATCATCGGCACGGCTCCGTATATGTCGCCGGAGCAGTGCCAGTCGCGCGACGTTGACGTGCGCTCGGACATTTACGCCTTCGGCTGCCTGCTCTACGAAATGCTGACGCGGCGCACGATTTTCCCGGCGCGCAAGTTCGAGGCATGGATGCACGCGCACATTCACGAACAGCCCGCGTTCGACGCCAAATCGATGGAGCGCATCCCGGCACGACTGCGGGCGCTCGTCCTTTACTGCGTCGAGAAGCAGCCGGAAAAGCGTCCACCGAACTGGGGCGTGATCGTGGACGAGCTTGCCGATATTTATCGCGAGGTCACCGGCGCGTCGGCAGTGGTCGAAACGACGGGTCCGGCGCTGGAAGCGCGCGAACTGATGGACAAAGGCTATTCCCTGACCGAGCTTCGCCGCTACGACGAGGCGATTGAAGCCTATGACGAAGCCATCGCGCTGCAGCCGACGTATGCGTGGGCATGGGCGCGTAAAGGGCGAACCCTTCGCCTGCTCAACGAATTGGACGACGCGCTGGTGTGTACGGAGCGCGCGCTGGAACTGGAACCGAAATATGCCTGGGCGTGGCGCGGCAAGGGCATGATTCTGGAGCGGATTGAACGGTGGGACGAGGCACTGGAATGCTATCGCACCGCGGCGCGCCTGAACCCGTCCGATGCATGGCACTGGTGCAATCAGGCGGACGTCTTGCAGCATCTTGGGCAGCTCGACGAAGCGATTCCCCTGCTGGAAAAAGCCGTGCAGATCGACCCATCGCACGCGAATAGCTGGGCAAAACTGGGGCAAATCCACCGCCTGCTGCGCCATTACGAGGAGTCCATCGCCGCCTACGAACAAGCCATCCGCCTCGATCCGTCGTACGGTTGGGCGCACAACGGCTACGGACTGGCGCTCAAAGCCGTGGGCAGAACGCGCGATGCCCTGATCGCCTTCAAAAAGGCGGCGCGCCACCAACCGGACGACGTGTGGCACTGGTATAACATAACCGAAATGCTGATCGAGCTTGGACAGCATCAGGAAGCCGTCGAGACGGCGCAGGAAGCCACGCGCACCGATCCGACTCATGCCTTCAGTTGGGCGAAACTGGGGCAGGTGCTGCGCTATGCCAGGCGCTACGACGAAGCGCACGACGCCTACGAACGCGCGATTGCCCTACAGCCGGATTACGCCTGGGCGATCAACGGTCGGGGGATTGTGCTGGAACAACTGGGGCGTTACGAAGAAGCGCTGGCGTGCTACCGGCAGGCATCCACCCACGGGGATACGGACGTCTGGCACTGGTACAA
>CALMDI010000774.1 GCA_937864975.1 uncultured Chloroflexota bacterium
GGGTTCGCGACCAGACTTTCCGCGCCCGCGCGGTAGAGGGCGTGCAGGTAGCCGAGCGCGTCGAAATAGGCGACACGCTGGGCGCTGTCCAACCGCTGTGTAATATGCAGCGCGTCCAGGCATTGGCGATGCGCGACCGGCGCCAGCGGCGCGCCGCGCTGCACGGCGCTCACGCCGATACGCACGCTGCCGTTCACCTGCGCCATCAGCGCGGCGACAACCGGTTCGACGCCGCCCTCTGCCTGCGCCAGCACCACCACCTGCCCCGCGAACTGCCCGACGACGGCTTGCCATCCCTGCGTGGCGGCGAGGCGATTGACGCGGCGATACAGGCTGAGCAGCCGCTGCGGGTTCCGGTCGGTTGGATCGAGGACGAGCATGACATACGGCGTGGTTAAATCCAGCCCGTAGCGCAGCGCCTGATCGGTCAGGGTTGCCTCGTGGCTGACCTGCTGCTTGATGAGCTGCGACAGCAGCCCGCCCCTGAGGGAGGCTTCCGCGACCTGAATCGCCTCCTGATGCAGCAGGATGAGCGCGGCAATCGTCGCGCCGCTCTCAATCGCCAGCCGGTCGAGGTCGCTCAGCGGTCGGTCGTCCGCGATGATCCACATGTAGCCGTAAATGTCGCCGTGAACGACGATGGGCGCTATGATTCGCTTCATTTTCAGCCCCACGTCGGGCATCTGCGGGATGTGAACCGGGCGCAGCGTGCGCTGAATTTCCGCGAGGATGCCCCGCTTGTCCAGCGCCTTGAGCAGCCGCGGATCGGTGCGCCCCTCGCTGAGTGTATAGCGGCGCGCTTCGTCCACGGGCGCGATGTTGGCGCTCGCCAGCGCTTCAAAGCGCTCGTTCTCAATGCTGATCGACTGACCGACCAATCCCGCCAGCGTATCCGCCAGCGCTTTCAGATCGCCGCCGTCCAGCACCTGCTGCGTCAGAACGCGGTGAATGGTCAGCGCGCGCTCGACCATCGCCATGTTTTCCTGCGCGATTCGCTCGTTGACGTTCTTGGCAATGTCGATGAAACGCGACTGGTAGGGGATTTCGATCAGCGGGAAATCGTTCCGGTCAGCGACCGCGCGCATATGCTCCGGCGCGGCGTCGATAAAGCGACCGACCGCCAGCGCCAGCGCGGCGACGCCCTTTTCCGCCATCGCCTGCACGTAACGATCCTGCTCATCGGTGTCGGCGGGCATGTTGATGGCGGTCGTCAAAACCAGCTCGCCGCCGTTTAGCCAGACCGGCGCATCCGGCACGCCCGCCACGTGAACCCATGCCACCTGCCGCGCCAAGCCGCCGTGCCCCGCGACGACCCGCGCACCAGTAAATTCATTCAGGGAAAGCGCTTCCGCAACCGTCAGCATGTTTGGACGAGCCAGCCGTTTTAACCATCGCTACGCTGCTGGCTATTTTACCATAGTCAGTTGGGAGCGGGTCAGCAAAAGACCAAAAGAGTTAACACAGAGGCGCAGAGGGCGCAGAGGCGCAGGGGATTTATCCTCTGCGCCTCCGTGGCTCCGCATTGTGTTATTGGCTTATTCCGTGAGGCTACATTTCTGGTTCGGTGAAGACGACTTTGGTGAGCGGATAGCTTTCCGCCTGCGGGTTGTTGAAATTCGCGTTCACCAGATACACCTCGTCGCCGCGCGCCGCCACGGTCGTTCCGGGCGCTGAAAACTCCCCGGTGATCGCTGCGGTTGCAAAATTGTCGGCGCTCTCGATCCGCAGGACGCGTCCCCGATAAACGGTGATTAAGGTGGTGTCATCCAGCAGGATCATGCCGTCCGCGCCGACGGCATCAGGCATCTCGACGGCGGTGAACGACGCGGGATCGTCCACCGGAATCTTGACGTAGCCGTTGGCGCGCGACGCCAGCAGATAGCCGTTCGGGTGGTAAACGATGCCGTTGATGACGAACTGCCCTCGGAAGGATGCGTCTTCGAGAAAGACCGAGGCATTGCCCTCCCTGTCCACCTGGTAGATCACGCCCGCGGCGCTGTCGGTCACGTAGGCGTTGCCCGCGTCGTCTACGGCGACGTCATTGGCAAAGTAGCCGCCCGCATCGGGGGCTGCCGCGGTCAGATCGACAAAGGCAAGCTCCTCGCCCGTCTCAAGGTCGTAAATGCCGAGCGCTGCGCCCTCGCGGTTGCCAACGTTCGCCGCCGCCAGAAGGCGGTTGTTCGCCTCGTCCACTTCAATACCGGCGCTGCTGGTCAGGTTGTCGCTGCTGGCGAGCGGCGTCAGCGTTCCGTCCAGCGCGACCGCGTGGATGGTTCCCTGCGTGACCGAGCCGATCAGAAGGGCATCCCGTTCGGAGTCATATTCAATGCCTTCGGGCATCAGCCCCGGCTTGTCCACGAGGATCACGTCGGGACCGGGTTCCAGCATTTCGGCGGTGGCTTCGGGCGTGGCATCCTGCGCCAGCCCCAGCGAGGCGCTCAAGGACAGCAGCGCGATGACGACAGTGGGCAGCAACATTCGGGACCGCATACGACACTCCTCGATTGGTTTACTGGCGCGAGTATAAAAAGCCTCGGTTCGATTCGTTTTAACGTTCGATAAGTGCTTCATGAGCCACCCACTTGACGTTATCGCCCGAAAATCTGCTATACTGAACAGCATGATCTACATGACCGCCACCACCATCCTTTCGAGGAACCTGATTTCGTCCACGCAGGGGCGTACCTTAGACGAGGTGCGCCTGGTGATCGGCTAGTTTTGTAAGGATTTTTGTAATCCGAACGGCTGCGGGCGACCTGCCTGCAGCCGTTTTTGTTTCGCGTCCCAACGCGACCGGCGGACGATGCAGGCAGGGGTGCCGCCAGCCCAGAGTCCATTGGGGAGACAACGCGATGCAAGTGATCCATCTCAACAAAATTACGATTAACCACGCCGGGCGCGAGATTTTTCGCGACCTGAACTGGGCGCTGGACGAGCGCGCGCGGGTTGGACTGGTGGGTCCCAACGGCTCGGGCAAGTCGAGCCTGCTCAAAGCGATGGTCGGCGAACTCATGCCTGAGTCGGGCGTTGTCACGCGGGCGAAGGGCGCGCGCGTGGGCTATCTGCCGCAGGAAGCGCGGGCACCTGCGGGACAAACGGTTCTGAAGGCGGCGATGACGCTGCCCCCGGAGCTTCAGCGCGTCGAAGCGGAACTGGCGCGCATCGAGGCGCGGCTGGCAGACCCCGCCGTCTACGGCGATGGACAGGCGTTGGAGCGTCAGCTTGCGGCGCAGGAGCGCGCGCTGGACGACTACGAACGCCTGGGGGGCGCGCGCTTTGAAAGCAAAATCCGCGAGCTGCTCGCGCACTTCGGCTTCGCGCGAAACGACCACGACACCGCGACCGAAGCGCTCAGCGGCGGGCAGAAAAAGCTGCTGGCGCTGGCGCGGCTCGCCGCCGAAGCGCCGGAGCTTCTTTTACTGGACGAGCCGGACAATCATCTCGATCTGGACGCGAAAGCGCGGCTGGAAAGCTTCATCCGCGACTATCCCGGCGCGGTCGCGATCGTCTCGCACGACCGTTACCTGCTGGACGAAGTCGCCACGGAGATTGCCGAGCTTGAATCGGGCAGGCTGACGCTTTACAAAGGGAATTACTCGACCTACACGCTGGAACGCGAACTCAGCCGTCTGCGCCAGCAGCAAATGTACGTCGCGCAGCAAAAGCGGATCACGCAGATTGAGGAAGCGATCAAGCGCTTCGAAATTGCCGCGAAGGTCAACGACAGCGAGCGCGCCGCCCGGCAGGCGCGGCACCGCCGCCGGATGCTGGAACGCATGGAGGAGAACGGCGAGGTCATCTACCGCGTGACCGAGCGCAAGCCGCTGGATATTCAGTTGAACGGCTGGCGCGGCAGCACGAAAGCGCTCGAAGTCAAACGGCTGGCGATGGCGTTCGACGACAATCGGCTGTTCTACGATCTCGATTTGCTGGTTCGGCATGGCGAGCGCGTCGGGCTGGTCGGACCCAACGGCGCGGGGAAATCCGTCCTGTTCAGCCTGATTCTGGGCGAGCGCCAGCCAATCGAGGGCGAAATTCGCATCGGACCGAGCGTGCGCGTCGGGCATTACGCGCAGGAGCACCAGACCTTATCCGCCTGGCTCGACCGGACGCCGGTGGAATTTATCCGCGACGTGTCGCCGAGCACGGACGGCGAAGCGGTGAGTATGCTGCTCAAGTTCCTGTTCACCTACCCGCAAACGCGCCAGCCGATCCGCGAGTTGAGCGGCGGCGAGCGCAGCCGCTTGCAGTTGGCGGCGCTGATGCGCGTCAATCCGAACCTGCTGCTGCTGGACGAGCCGACCAACAACCTGGATATTCCGTCGTCGGAAGCGCTGGAAACCGCGCTGGAACCGTTCGACGGCGCGGCGCTCATCATCTCGCACGACCGCTATTTTCTGGATCGCGTGGTCGACCGGATTGTCGAGTTGAACGACGGCAAGCTGACCGATTACGTCGGCGGCTACACCGACTACCTCGATTACAGGGCGAAACAGAGCACGAAGGAGGCGGAAAAACCGGTTGAACTCCGGGCGGGGCGGGGCAAAGTCAAATGATCTACTGAAGTTCCAGAACGAACAGGGGCTTCAGCCCGCGCTGGCGCTGCACGACAGCTTGAGGATGGTGTGCAGCAGGACGTTCGCGCCGTTGACGACATCCTCCCATTTAGAAAATTCCCTCGGATGATGGCTAATGCCTTCAACCGAGGGAATAAAGATCATCGCGCTGGGCATAAACTGGCTGGTAATCTGCGCCGCGTGACCTGCGTAGCTGACGAGGCGCGTGTGCGAGACGCCGAGCTTCTGACAGACCGCCTCGACCGTCTCGATAAACGTCTCGGACATGGTCGCCGCGGGCATCCCGCCAAGACGCTCGATGTCGACGGTGAGCAAGTGCGCTGCCGCCGATTCACGGGCGAGGCGCATGAGCGTGGTTTCCATCTCGCCCAGCATGGCGGCGTTGACGTGACGGACTTCGACCGTCAGGCGTGCGCGGCTCGGAATCACGTTGAACGCGCCGGGCTGCACGTCGATGTTGCCGCAGTTGAAGATGCCGTCGCCGTAGCGCTCGCGGGTGACGTCGTGCGCGCGGGTGATAAACTGCGCCGCGCCGCGCAGCGCGTCTCGCCGCTTGTACATATCGGTCGTGCCGGAATGCCCTGCCTGTCCATGAAACTTAATTTCAAACGTCGTGCGCCCGACGATGCCGGTCACGATGCCAATGTCGATCCCGCCGCGCTCCAGCCGCGACCCCTGCTCGATGTGCAGTTCGACGTAACCGGCGAAGCTCTCCGGCTCGCGGCGCGCGCCAAAAACCTGACGTGGCTCGATTCCGGCGCGCGTCAGCGCCGCCCGGAAGGGCGCGTTATCCCCGCGCGTATCGTTGATATCGTCGGGCGTGAGCATTCCCGCCATCGCGCGCACGCCGAACAGCGAGCGCCAGCAGCCTTCGTCGTCGGTGAAGTCGATGGTTTCGAGGTGTACCGGAAGCGCGACCCCCGCCTCGCGGATCGTCCGCAGGCATTCGAGCGCGGCGCAGACGCCCAGCGAGCCGTCGAAGCGCCCGCCGTTCGGCACGCTGTCGAGGTGCGAGCCGACGAGCAAGGTTTTTGCGTTCGCGTTTGAACTCAGCAGTAGACCGCTCAGGTTCCCGGCATCGTCGTCGCGGATACGGAGTCCGGCGTCTTCGACGCGGTCGGCAAACCACGCGCGGGCGAGCAGGTCTTCGGAGGAAAGGGCAAGGCGGTTAATTCCACCGCCGGACGTTTCGCCAATCTGTGCCAGCGCTTCAAAGTCGGCGCGCAGGCGGTCGCCGTCAATCTTCAGGTTTGCGAGGGTCGCGGTTGCAGGTTGCAAAAGGGCACCTTCCACACAAGAGGCACCAACCGGGCTGACCTGCCTATTATAGCGAATTTGCTATCCCGTGGGTGAGAGTTGCTAAAGACCGGGCGTAGGGCGCAATTGCCGCGTTACGCCGCGCGCGCCGCCTGCCGACTGCGGGTCTCCCGGTTGCGCGTCTCGGTGGCAAGCTCGCGCCGGTACTGATCCCAGAGTACGGGAAGCTGGTTGTCGAGCTGCTGGAGCCGGTCGCGCTGCGCGGGGATGAGCGGCTGCTTGCCTGCCAGTCGATACAGGTCAAGCCGCTGAGTCGCCAGCCTGTGAATCTGGTTCATCGTCTCGTCCATGAAGGTGTCTCCCGTGTCATCGTGGTGACCTGGGGTGTGAATCGTTCGTGGAATAACCCTCTAGATTAGATGCGTCAGCGTCCCCGCGACTTACTGACAAGTCTTAGCTCCCAATAAGTTGGGGACTGAGGCGGCTAATCGCTCGTACAATAGAGCTAGACGAATCGAATGCGAAAGGCGATGTATGCCCGCTGACCTCGCGGTGGATCCGAATATCGTCTATCTGGTCTTGCTCTTTGGATTGTGGAGCGGCGTGACCGCCGCCTACATTCCCGGTACCGGGGTGGTCGAGCTGGTGTCGGCAGGTGTCAGCGTGGCGGCAGTCGCCATCCTGACGACCATGCCGACGAACTGGCTGGCGCTGCTGATTCTCGTCGTCGGCGTCTCCGGGTTTCTGATGATGCCATTTATGCACCGTCGCCTGGCGCTGCTGGCGGTGGGGGGGTTACTCTTGCAGGCGGTCGGCAGCATCTTCCTGTTTGACGGCTTGTCCGTCTCGCTGCCGCTCATCGCGGCGACGAAGGCGGCGCGCAGCGCCACCTCGGTCTTGCCGA
>CALMDI010000775.1 GCA_937864975.1 uncultured Chloroflexota bacterium
AACTTCGGCCGCGAGGACCAGCTCGATCGGGAGGCGCTTTCGCGGCTGGTGCGCTCGATCCAGCGCTTCCTGGGCGGTCAGCTCACCGTCAACGACCTGGGTGAGCAAGGCGTTAACAGCATCCTGCATTTCGCTCTGGCGCACGATCACCGGCGGCGTGACCGGGCTTTCCAGCGCCTCGAAGACGGCGGCGCGGTTGGCGGGTGGCGTCTGCGACAGATAGGCCTCGAAGTATTCAGGCTTGTCCAGCGCGGGCAGTTCCCAGGCGCTTTCGACGCGAACATTGGCGGCGGTTTCACTGGAAGCAAGGTAAGTCGCCCAGGCAGCGGCGGCTTCGGGATTTTCTGTCGTCGCGGATACGGCGACACCGTTGGCGAAGAAGTGATGGCCGCGCTGGTTAATCATAGGCTCAAGCTGGACATCCCAGGTGAAGGGGGCATCGGCGAACGCGCCGAACATCCAGATGCCCGTCACCAGCATCCCCAGGTTGCCGCTCAGGAACAATTCGGAATCGCTCACGCCGGATGCTTCCGCCGTCGATGGCATCAGGTCGTCGTTGACGAAGCTGACCATCGTCTCCAGCGCCTGAACGCATTCCGGTGAATTGATCGTCGACTCGGTCATGTCTTCATTGAAGAACTGGCAGTTATTCTGCGCCGCCTTCTTGTAAAATTCCCAGAACTGGATGGGCGACCACAAGCCCCACGTGTCGTCTCCCAGCGCGCGGATCGTCTGCGCGGCTTCGGCGGCGTCTGCCCACGTCCAGTCCGCCGTCGGGTACTCTAAGCCTGCCTGATCGAACAGGTCCTGATTGTAGAACAGCAGCACGGTCGAGAAGGTTTCCGGGAGCGCAAGCTGCTGCCCTTCATACTGGAATGCTTCCTGCGCGCGCGGGTAGAACGGCAGGTCTTCCGACAGGTACTCGTCCAGCGGCAGCAGCGCGCCGCTGGCGGCGAAGGTGGCAAGGCTCTCGTAGTTGATCTCGAACACGTCCGGCGCGTCGCCGCTGGCGATATCCGCCTGCAACAGCGTGAAGTAATCCGCGAACGGCGCGGTCGCGACTTCGACGTTGACGTCTGGATTCTCCGCCTCGACAGCGGCGATGATGGTATCCAGATCCTCAAGATGATCGGGCGCGGCGGAGAACGTAAAATAGCGGATGGTCGTAGGTTCCTGCGCCAGCGCCATCGGCGCCAGTCCGACGAGCAGGACGAGCGCCATCATGAGAAAAACAACTCTGCGAATCATAGACTTTCTCTCCTTATGCTTAAAACCTCGATGAGACGAAAACAAACCAGCCGTTTCGCTTGAAACCTAGCCTTTGATGCCGCTCGACACGACCCCCTGCACGAACCATTTCTGCGCCAGCAGGTAAACCGCGAGGATCGGCAGCACCGTAATGACCGCGCCCGCCATGACCAGATTCCACTCGGTCAGCGAGCGTGGTCCGCTTTGCAACGTCGCCAGCGCCACGGGCAGCGTCATCACTGCCTCCTGACGCGCGACGAACAGCGGCCACAAATAGGCATTCCACGAACCCATGAAGCTGAGCACTGCCAGCGTCGCCAGCGCGGGCTGTGACAGCGGCAGGATAATGCGCGAAAAAATCGTGAAGTGGTTCGCGCCGTCGATGAAGGCGGCTTCCTCGAAATCCTTCGGCAGCGTGAGGAAGTGCTGCCGCAGCAGAAATGTCCCAAAGGCGTTGAACAGCCCCGGCACGATCAGCGCCAGGTACGAGTTCATCCAGCCAAGCTGGCGAACGACGATAAACTGGGGAATGACCAGCACGACCGACGGCACCATCAGTGTTGCCAGGTACAGCACGAAGACGCTGTCGCGCCCCCGCCACTCCATGCGCGCGAATGCGTAGGCTGCCATCGCGCCGATCAACACCTGCCCAACCATGCTGGCGAGGGCAACAAACGCGCTGTTGAACATCAGCCGCGCCAGATCGACGCGCTCGCCAAGCTGCACGTAGCTTTCCAGACTGGCGGGATTCGGAATCAACTGCGGCGGCGTCTGCAAAATGTACTGCTGAGTCTTCAGCGACGTGCTCAGCATCACCGCGAACGGCACGACCATGATGACCACGAGCGCGACCATGACGGCGTACTGCCCTATCCGCAGCCAGCGCCGTGAGGACACCGCCCTTGCGTTCGCCTCCGCTGCGATCGGCAGGACAAGGTGCCTACTCGTGTTCATAGTAGACCCACCGCTTTTGCAGCTTGAGCTGCACGAACGTCACCGCGAAGATGGCGACGAACAGCACCCACGACATTGCCGAGGCGTAGCCCATGCGGCTGTAGCTGAACGCATTCTTGACGACTTCTGTAACGATCACCTCGACCTGTCGGTCGGCGGCGCTGTCACGCATCGGCATCAGCCAGACCTGATCGAAAACCTGAAACGTGTTGATGAGCAAAATGATGACGACGAAGAACATCGTCGGCGTGAGCAGGGGCAGGGTCACGTAGCGCAGCCGCTGCCACGGACTCGCGCCGTCGATGCGCGCGGCTTCGTAAAACTGTTCGGGGATGCCCTGCAAACCGCCCAGATACATGACCGCCACGTAGCCGACGTCTTTCCAGATGCTGGTGATGACCATCGCGGTCAGCGCGGTTTTGGCGTCGAAAAGCCACGCCGGACCTTCGATGCCGAACGCGGCGAGCGCCGGGTTGATCAGCCCGTAGGTCGGGTTGAAGATCCATTTCCAGATCAGCGACACCACCACCCACGACGCGACGACCGGAAGAAACGTCGCCGTCCGCACGAGCACGACGCCGCGAAGCCGCTGGTTGAGCAGCAGCGCCACGCCCAGCGCCAGCGCAAATACGCCCGGCACGTACAGCGCGATAAACCCGGCGGTATTCCGCAGCGCGCCCCAGAAGGCGCTGTCCGCGAACAGTTCCCTGAAGTTCGCCAAGCCGACGAACTCCGGCGGACGCAGCAGGTTCCACTCGTGAACGGTCAGCGCCAGCGACGTCAGAATTGGAATCACCGTGAACACCAGCAGACCCAGCAGGCTGGGCGCGACGAAAAACAGCACCCATTTCCATTTGTGGATTCCGCTGTTGCCCGCCATCAGAAGCTTCTTTCAGTCACCGAAATATCCGACGCAAAAAAACTCACGGTACCGCTTCGAGCGCTTCCGCGTCCAGCCGCGGCGATGCAAAAACCTTGCCGATGACGAGGCTTGCCGCCCCGCGCGCCCACGCCCGGTCATCCGTTCGCTGTACGACGATCTCGACCCCCTGAAGCAGCCCATTGAACGTATGCGCCTTGAGCGCGTCGAACATCGGCTTCAGCCGGTAATCCCCCGCCACGACCCCTTCGCCGCTCAGGATAATCAGCGACGGGCACAGAATATTCACCGCCGTCGCGATACCGATGCCGAGATACCAGCCGCTGCGCGTCAGCGCTTCGTGCGCCAGCGTGTCGCCTGCTTCCGCCGCGTGAATGACATCCGCCAGTGAGGTGGGCAGCGCCGTCTCCGGCTCGCCGCGCCGCCGCAAGCCATCCTGCATATAGGCGACAACCGCGGGGTCGGATGCCAGCGCTTCGAGGCATCCGGTCTTGCCGCAGTCGCAGCGCGGACCCGCCGGGTCGAGCGTGATGTGCCCGATTTCCCCGACGCCGCCGCGCACGCCTTCGTAGACTTCATCGTTCAGTACCATGCCCATGCCAATGCCGCGTCCAACGGTGATGACCACGAAATCGCTGGTGTGCTGTCCGGGACCGAATAACTGCTCCGCAAAGGTCAGCGTGTTGACGTCGTTATCCAGAAAAACGGGCAAGCCGAGGCGTTCCTCGACCAGATTTGCCAGCGGCACGTCGCGCCAGCCTAAAAAGGGCGATGAGTAGACCACGCCATCATAGGAACTGACCGCGCCCGCCAGTCCAATGCCGACGCCGAGCAGCTTCGGACGCGCGATGCCCGACTCGAGGATCAGCGCTTCGATCATATCGGCAAGGCGATTGCTGAGCGTTGCCGGTTCGTGCGTCGTCACGCCCCATTCCCCATAATGGAGCACGTTGGCTTCCAGATCGGTGACGGCACCGACGACACGATCTTCCATCAGCTTCAGCCCGATGACAGCGCCCGCCGCCGGGTTCAGGCGAACCGCGACAAGGACTTCGAGGTCCGAGACGGCGACCGGATCCAGATCATGGGCGAGGACATCGACGGCAAGACTGACGACCTCGCTCCGATCCTGCGGAAGGTCGATGAGACCTTCAACGAGATCAACGGTAGCGCTTCGTTCTTCTTCACGGCCCGGTTGCTGGCGCCCATAGATGCGACTGATGACGAGGAACTCGAGGAATCCCTCGCCAAGAACCAGTCGAGCGTCATTCTCAACTTCACGCTGGCCGCCGACGCGCAGACACCCGACGGCGCCAAGTTCCTGACCGGCGGCGATGCCGAGGTATTCATCTGGAACCGCCTGTGGCAGCGCCACGAACACGAGTCGGCGGTCCTCGAGTACGACATCATGCAAACGCCGCACCATTGCTCGTGGCACTCGTTGTCCTACGACAGTTGGTCCGAACTCGGCGAGGAGGCGGAGATCGACGACGGCGCGCGCAGCGCGCTATCGCAAACGCGAGACGGCGCAGTTGTCGTGGCAAGCTGCAAGCCAATCGCCGACGACGACAGCGATCCGCCGTGCATCCGTGCCAAGCGCGAGTACCAGTCGATCGTCGATGACGCC
>CALMDI010000776.1 GCA_937864975.1 uncultured Chloroflexota bacterium
ATGCGCCTTGATGTTACCGACTCTTATCGCGAGCCGGATCTTCAGATTATCCTGAACACGAATCCGGGTCAATTCACCGAGACGGCGATGATGGGCGCGGCGGATATTGTCGTCGAGGTGGTGTCGCCGGAAAGTGTGTCGCGCGATTACGGGGATAAATTCGTCGAATACGAGCAGGGCGGCGTGCGCGAATACTGGATTTTTGACCCTATTCGCCGCGAAAGTCTCTTCTATCGCCTCGGCGAAGACAGCCACTTTCACTTGCACCAAGCGGATGAGCAGGGCAATTACAGAACGCCCCTGCTTCCAAAGCTGGCGCTGCACGTGCCGACGCTCTGGCTGGAGGAGCTACCCGACTTCTTCACCATCGGGCAGGCGGTACAGGCAATGCGGAGTGAGTCATAGCGGAAGACGAAAGACGCTGCGAACTCGTCGACGCTCGGTATTCCACGCTCCAATCCCATTTAATCTGTAGCAAGGCTATTCATCCGTCTCAATCGGCTTGGTGTCGTCGTTGCCCCAGTCTTTCCACGAGCCATCGTAATTGGCGAGGCTGCGGAAGCCCGCGAGGTGCAGCGCCATCAGCCCGAAGCTTGCCGACACGCCGCCATTGCAGTAGGTGACAATTTCAGGCGCGGATTCGTCGATGCCTGCGTTGATGAATAGCTGGCGCAGCTGCTCGCGGGGCAGGACGGTACTATCGGGCGCGATCATCGCCTGGCGTGGGACATTCACCGCGCCGGGAATGTGTCCTTTGCGCTTCGACCGCGATGCTTTCCCGGTAAATTCGTCACGAGTGCGGACGTCTAAAAGCTGAGTCGTGCTGCCGAGCGCTGCCAGCACGTCGTCGCTCGTTCGACGCAGCGCGGGATTCGCGTGCGGGGTGAAGCGGGCAGGCTCGATCTTTGGAATGGCGTTGGTCATCGGGCGTTCTTCGGCAGTCCACTTGTTCCAGCCGCCATCCAGAACCACAACCTGATCGTGTCCGTAATACTTCAGCGACCACCACAGCCGCGCCGCGAACAAGCCGCCCGCGTCGTCATAGGCGACGACCCGCGTATTCGATCCGATGCCGAGACGTCTCATGACGGCGGCATAGCGCTCCGGCTTGGCGATCTGCGCGTGACGCGGATCGTCAGGATCGGTAATCTCGTATACCCAATCGACAAAGACGGCGCCCGGAATGTGCGACGCTTCGTAGTCCGAGCGATGGTTGAAGTAATGCGGCGGCGGTTCGGTCGCGGGAAGGACGTGCCCGCGGATGTCGACAATGCGTAAATTGAAGTCGTCAAGATGAGCTCCGAGCCAGTCGGTTGAGACCAGAATTTGATCGGTCACCTGGTTACCGTCTCCTCTTCAAACCACCAGTCATTTTCATTCGCCTGCATCTCGATCACCTGCCGGTCGGGGAAGCGTTCCAGAATGGCATCGCGCACGCCCGTCGCGCCGTAATCCCACGCCGCGATAATGTCGCTGTCGAGGTAGGGACTCGTGACCGACATCAACGTGCCAAAGGCGCGCCAGCGCACGCTGCCGCCTTCGACCAGCACCAGCACCGGGCGGTCGCCCTCGCGCCGCGCTTCGACCTGCGCGATTTGCTCGCGGCTGATCTGGTTATAACGATAGAGCGCCGAGATGCGTGGCTGGCTATAGAAGTAAAGACTGTAGAGCAGCGCAACAGCGAACAGGGCATAGACAGGGATGCGCCCGAAACGCCGCGCCAGCCACGCGACCGGCAGCGCGCTCAACAATGCCAGCACCGCCAGCGCCTCGTAGTAATAGCGCGTGCTGTAGCGCTGCGAGCCGATCCAGTAGGTTAGCTGCGCGCCGATGAGTCCCAGTGCCACGCTCACCAGCAGCCACGTCCACGTCGCGCGCGTTGGCTGCGGCGCTCGCCAGAGGACGAACAGGGGCGCGACCAGCCAGAGCGCTGCCACGCCAAGCCAGAGCCACGATGCCGTCGGATTTCGCGCCCATTCCGCGTTATTAACGTTGAAGATGAGCCAGAGCCACCCGTAGCCGACTAACAGCCAGAGCGCAATCCAGATCGAGCGCCGACGATAGGCGATTAGCAAGCCGACCGGCAGCAAAATCCAACTGATGCCGACGAGGGGATAGTAATCGCCTTCCAACAGGAAATGCGTTTCCGCTTCCGGGGTGATCTGCCCGATCTGCCAGCCAAACAGATCGGCTGCCATGAGCGACAGGTCAAAACGCATGTGGCGTACGCCGCGCTCCAGATTGTGCCCGCCCTCACCCCGGTCGGCGGAGCGACCGCAGCACTCGCCAAAGCCGACGGAGTCGTAATCCCAGACCAGCGTATACAGGTTTTGCCCTGCATCTCCCGTGGCGGCATAGTTGTAAATGGGAATGACCGCGCTGAGGAGAATAGCAACCACCGACAATGCCAGCAGTGGACGGAGCCGATGCCAGACGCTGACGCGAGATTCGCGCAGCGCCCGCAGCAGGCGAACGCCGCTCCACGCGATGAAGGGCAGCGCAACGCCCACCCCGGTCAGCGGGCGATTGGCGATGACGGCGCCCAGCGCCAAGCCCGCGACGATGCCCCAGCGAACCGGATGCGGGTCGCGTTCCAGCCGCCAGTAGGCAAACATAAATAACATGACAAAGAACAGCGCCGACGAATGCCCCATCAGCGTTGCATTGAGCAGCAGCGCCATGGGCGAAAACGCGGTCAGCGAGGCGGCGATCAGCCCTACGTCCCGATTATAAACGTCACTGCCGAAGCGAAAGACCAGCGCGACCGTGAGCGCGGCGAAAAAGGCGTTGATGACCCACGGCTCGCCCATCGCCATCCCCGGTGCGAGCAGCGCGGGCCAGCCGAGTGTGTACTTGCCGAAACGCTTGTCATTCTGATCGAGGACGAAGGGCTGCCAGAAGGCGCGGCGGGGCTGTGGCGAGTCGATCACGAGATGACCCCCTGCCAACGTTTTCGCCTGATAGATATAGGCGACCTCGTCTTCCAGGTGGGGAAGCCGTTCGAAGACGATGCGGCTGACGAACCCGCTCATGAAGAAGCTGAACAGGACGAGTCCAAGCGCGGCAAGCGAACGGAACGGAAAACGGCGGGACGAAGGTGTGGCGACCATCGCGCTGTCGATTGACTTTCGTTCGGGTAGAAACGAGTCAAGTATGCCTCAACTGCGCGCAAATCTACCAGAAGGAGATGAGACCCGCGTGAACAGCTCCGCTTTTATTTGCGCTTTTTGGGGTATGCCCTCTGCCCGAGGTATCGCCTGTGTTCCCCACGCGCCTCGTGAACTCCCACTTGTTACACATTCGGCTGACGTTTATAATGTCCGCTCGTTTCGTCCACAACTCGTGGCATTGGCGCTGCCCGGCGCGGGCGGCATCGGTAGTGCGGGAAGGTTTTTTCGATGAAAGTGTTGCTCCTTAACGATGTGTATAAGCATGGCGTCGCGGGCGAAGTAGTTGACGTGACCGATGGCTTCGCGCGCAACTGGCTGCTGCCAAAGAAGCTGGCGGTCAAAGCCACGCCGGGCGCTCTGAAACAGGCGGAAGAACTGCGCTCTAAAGCCGACGCGCGCCGCGCGCAGTTGGATCAGCGCCTGAACGATCTGGCGCGTGAGATCGACGGCACGGAATTGTTCTTCGGACGCCGCGCCTCGCCGACCGGCAAGCTGTTCGGCTCGGTGACGACCTCGGAGATTGCCGACGCGCTGAACGAGAAGACCGGTATCGACATCAACCGACGCCGCATCAGCCAGACGTCGCTGCGCGAAGTGGGCACGCACGACGTGCCCGTGCGTCTGGGCAGTGAAACCTCGCCCATTCTGAAAGTGACGATTGTGCGCGAAGAAGAGTTCAAGCGCTTCATGGAAGAACGCAAGCTGGAGACGCTGGGCGGCGCCGTCGAAGAACTGGCGTCGGCGGTTGCGGCGGGCGTGACCGAGGCTGCCGGACACGCGGTCGAAGAAGTGCGCCATGTCGCCGAGCAGGCGGTCGAGGAAGTGAAGCACGTCGTCGAAAATGTCGTGGGTGCGGTCAAGCAGGTGCTCCCGCACGCGGAAGCCCCGGCTGAAAGCGAACAAGCGCCCGACGACGAGACGCAGACCGCTGAGTAAGCGGCGCGCGAGGCGAAGAAGCTGAGACAGCCCCGCCGGGACGACCGCGACGGGGCTTTTTGTTTGAGGCATTTTATAAACACGATGGATGCACAGGCGCTGGGTCGTTATCTGCGCCAATCGCGCGAGGCAAAAGAGCTTACGCTGGAAGAGGCGGAACAGGCGCTGCATATTCGCCGCCGCATTCTCGAATCGTTTGAGCTTGGGGACTTCACCGTCCCCGACATGTCCGCCGTTCAAATCCGCGGGTTTATCCGCAACTACGCGCAGTACCTCGGCTTGGACGAGGTGCGTATGGTGCAGTACTACGATGCCTCGCGGGTGAGCGAGGCATATTCACCGAAGCCC
>CALMDI010000777.1 GCA_937864975.1 uncultured Chloroflexota bacterium
TGCGCGGGGTTCCCGCCTTTAGCGGGAACCCCGCGCAAGGGAGGCAGAGGGTGGGGTTTCGCGTCCACAGCATGGCAGCTAGCAATCACAGTGGGCGTATAAGAGTGCACCCCTATCCTGCCCGTGACGAGATCGTCGCCGAAACTGACAGCGTCTGAAATCTGTCAAAAGCCTAAATTTCGATGAGCTTAAGGGTTAAGCCTGCCGCTTACCCCGTACACTGAAGGGAGAGGCTTTTGAATCGCTGGAGTATACGGTACATGTCTGTTCGCGTGATGTGGGATAATGTGGAACAAACCCGGCTGTGCTACGAGTTTCCGCCGAACTGGACGTGGCGGATGTTGGACGACGCTATGATGACCTGCGCCTCGATGCTTTCGGAAGTCGAAGGCGACATCAATCTGATCATGAATTTGTGTGGGAGCAAAGGGCTGCCGGGAGGATCGGCGCTCAATATCCGCAACGCGCTTGCCCGCACGCCCAGGCGGGTCGCCTTCATCGCGGTGGTCACCACCAACCCGGTCGTCAAGAGCACCTTTACGCTGCTGGCGCAAATTCAGCCGCAGATGGGCGAGCGTCTCCTTACGGTCGATACGATGGACGTTGCGCGCGCCGTGCTGGCGCACCCCTATACGCTGCGAAACAGCGTCTCACCCGCCAACCTCGAAAACAACTAACTCGACCATTCGTTCAAGACCGGCGTAGTCCTGGTAGACCTCGGCATCGGGCGCGAGCGCCTGCACCGCGGCGCTTTGTCCCGCGCCGATTTCCAGCAGCGCCCGCGCGCCCGGACGGCACGCCTGTGGAAGCTGTGCCAGCAGGCGGCGAATGAGCGCCAGCCCGTCCGCGCCGCCGTCGAGCGCGAGCGTCGGCTCGTGGCGGCTGACCGCGAGATGCGGCACCTCGTCGCTGGCGATGTAAGGCAGATTTGCCATCACGAGGTCGAGTCTGATTTGCCGCTCGATCAGCGGCGCGAGCAAATCCCCCCGAAGAAAGACGACGCGGTCGGCAACGCCATGAAGCGCCGCGTTCTGCCGGGCAACGTCGAGCGCCTTTTCACTCACATCAACCGCATAGACCTGTGTTTGGGGTGCCTGTGCTGCCAGCGTGACGGCGAGGGCGCCGCTGCCGGTGCCCACGTCCGCGACGGCGGCGGTTGGCTGCCGGCGCGTGAATGCCAGCGCGCGCTCTAACAGCAGTTCGGTTTCCGGGCGTGGGATCAGCACGTCGGGCGTGACCAAGAAATCACGGTCATAAAAGCCGCGCCGTCCAAGAATATAGGCGACTGGCTCGCCCCCGGCGTGGCGCGCGACCAGCGCTTCGAAACGCGCCGCCTGATCGCCGGTCAGTGTCGCTTCGGGGTGCGCCAGCAGATACGACCGCTCGACACCTAACACCTCGCACATCAGCACGTGCGCGTCCAGCCCCGGCGACTCGGAGACCGGCGCGAAGCGGCGGGAAGCGTCGTTGAGCGCGTCGCGGAGCGTGAGCATGAGCGCGGAGAAATTAGCTCCCCTCGCCCGCGGTCAGCTTTTCCGCCTGATCGCGCTGGATCAGCTCGTCGATGAAGATATCCAGCTCGCCATCCATGACGACGGGCAGGTTGTAGCTGGTCACGTTGATGCGGTGATCGGTCACGCGGTTCTGAGGGGAATTGTAGGTGCGAATTTTCTCCGAGCGGTCGCCCGTGCCGACCTGCCCGCGCCGCTCGCTTTCCATCTCCGAGCGCTGGCGCTCGATCTCGATTTCATACAGCCGCGCGGCGAGAATTTGCTGCGCGCGCAGGCGGTTCTGAAGCTGGCTGCGCTCGTCCTGCACGGCGACGACGATGCCGGTCGGAATGTGGGTCATGCGGACGGCAGTCTCGTTCTTCTGGACGTTCTGCCCGCCCGCGCCGCCCGCCCGGAACACGTCGATGCGAACCTCGCTCATGTCCAACTGAACGTCTACTTCGTCCATCTGCGCCAGCACGGCGACGGTGACGGTGCTGGTATGCACGCGCCCCTGACTCTCAGTCTCCGGCACGCGCTGGACACGATGGACGCCGCTCTCGTACTTCATACGGCTGAAGGCGCTCTGCCCGCGCA
>CALMDI010000778.1 GCA_937864975.1 uncultured Chloroflexota bacterium
CGACGCAGGGCGCAGCCGCGACGTATCGCTGGCGAGGAGGCGCATCTCGTGTGCCAGCGTCTCGCGCAAGCCTTCTTCCAGCGGGCGTGGGTCATAACCCAATTCGCGGCGTGCTTTCGCGTTGCTGCCCATGTACGTGACACCGGCATTGATGCGTAACGTCTCGGAGCGGTAGGTTTGTGGCAGCGGCAGCACGCGCTCGAAAAGCGCGGCAAGACGCGACGTGAGCTTCATGAGCGCGGGCGGTACGTGCAGCTTCGGGGCGGGAATGCCCGTCATCCGCTCCGCCAGCTCCAGCCCTTCGATCAGCGTATGGCAGTCCCCGGTGATGATGTAGCGCTCGCCGGGCACGCCCTTCTCCATCGCCAGAAGGTGACCCCGCGCCACGTCGTCCACGTGCGCCCAGCAAAACGTCGTGCGCTGCGGGATCATTGGCAAGCGGCGCTGCAAATATTGGACGAACATTGACCCCACGAGGCTCTGATCGCCCGGTCCGTAGACCAAGCCCGGCTGGACGATGACGAGCGGCAGTCCGGCGTCGATCATGGGCTGCGCGACGAGATAATGCGCTTGCCACTTGGTGCGGTCGTATTCGCTCAAATGCGCGCCGGTGAACTTGTAATTTTCGTCCACCGCCACGCCGTGGGTATCCGAAAAGACGGCAACCGAGCTGGTGTAGACTCCTTTTTTAATCGCAAGCTCGCGCATCATTTCCAGCACGTTCCGCGTGCCGTCGACGTTGATCGCCTCCGCGTGGCGGCTGTCCGCGCCGATCTCGTACCACGCCGCAATGTGAAAGACCCCATCGACGCCCGTCATCGGGGCGCGCAGGCTTTCCCTGTTGGTAAGGTCGCCTTGATGAACGACGACGCCCAGCGCCGCCAACTCCTGCGCTTTCGCCGGAGTCCGCGCAATCGTGACCACCTCGTGCCCGGCGTCGATTAACTGCCGAGCCACTCGCCCGCCAATAAAGCCGGTGGCTCCTGTCACCAGATAGCGCATGGAACGCCTCTTCTCGACTCGATCCCTTCTTTCAGCATAGCGGATTCGCGGCAGAGTCAAGGAATTGGTGGGAAAGTGGTAAAAAGAGGATAGGGGTCGTAGGGGCGACCGGCTCGGTCGCCCGTTTGAGAATTCAGCCCGGACTCAACGCACTTCGCTATTCCGGGCGAGTCGAGGCTGGCGAATTGGTTTCATGGAACAAAAAGCGGGAGCGCCGACAGAGGGCGCTCCCGCTCCTGATTCGTCGCCGGCTGCAAGTCGTTTACTGCACGGTAAACGCGCAGCTTCCGGTTTCCTCGACAATCGCCGTTCCGGGACCGTAGTCATCATAACCGTCACTGATCGCCTCGCGCCACGTCACGCGATAGCTGATCTCGTGCTCGCCTGCCGTCAGCGGACCGAAGGGCACGTACCAGTACTGGTAATAGTTGCCGCTCTGGAAGGTGACCGGCGCCGCGTACTGCCGCCACGTGGTCAGCCGCTGCCCGTCGACGCTGACTTCGTAAACCGCGTTGTCCATGTGATCCTGCAGAAGCGCTTCCGTACGCGCGAACCAGCTCCAGTACACGTCGATCATCTGTCCCGCCTCCAGATTCGACGGCGGGCGGACGATGAAGCCCGGCTTGTCGCAGTAGGCGAGCACGTCGGGGCGCTGGCGGGCGGTGGCGGTGCTCTGGCTGGCGTCCAGCGTCGCCGTAGGACCGCCCACGGGACCGCCGGTTGGACCGCCGACCGGATCATTACCGGCTGACGGCGCGTCGGCAGCGGCGGTCGCGCCGCCGGTAATGCTGTCGATCAGCGCCGTCGCGGTCATATTGAACGAATCCTCGTCGATGACCGAGTCGTCCGCCTCTCCGGTCGCCTCTGCGTCGTCGCCGGGCGCGGCGGTGGCGGACAATGCCGCGGGCGGTGGCGTGGGCGAGACCGGCGCGCCCCCCAGGATCGCCGTCGGGAAGGCGGTGCCGAGCGCGATTGCCGTCCGATCCACGGTCGCGGTGAGCGTCGGAATGGGGGTCGTCGTCGGCTCCATGTACACCAGGCTGGACGACACCCACCCCTGCTGTCCATCGTCCATGAGGATGTTGAACCACGCGCCATCGTCGCTTTGTTCCAGCACCTCAAACCCGGTGCCGGGATCAAGCGCCAATAAAATGTCGAACGACGTTCCGGGACCTTCGCGCACGTTCACGCTCTGCCGCGACGCGATAATGCCCAGCATCGGCGGCACCTGGGTCGGCGTTGGCGTGGTCGTCGGCGTCGGCGGAACCGGGGTCGTGGACGGCGTAAAGGTCGCCGTTGGCAGCGGCGTGCGCGAAGCGACAGGCGTTGCCGTAAACCGCGGGGTCATGCTCACAATTGGGGCAAGGGTCGACGTCGGCGCAAGCGCCTGCTGCTGGTTGCCACCGGTCGTACAAGCCGCGAAGCCCAGCAATCCGACGGTGAAAAGAATGAGCGGTCGTCTAGCAATCATCATCGTCTTTGCCATCACTTGTCGACTGAGAGACGGCGCAGCCTGCCACCGTCGCAAGTAAGCAGCTTAACAGCAAATGGGACGCAGCGCAAAAGCGCCAAACAGAGGGCAAAGGCGGGCGATTACGACGCGAGGTTCGGCGGTATTGCCCATTTGAAGCCTGCATAGTCATCAGCATTTTCACTCCAAACGCCTCTATTCTCAATCTCATTCAGAAAGTCACAATCGGATACGTACGCAGGGACGGACCCGTGCCAGGGAGTCGAGCCTTTGGCTCGACTGAACTCCGCGCCAGGCGCGGAACCCGCGCATGTTCGCCTGTCTGGGTTCAACTTTGGGCGCACAGCCGTGCGCCCCTACGCAGCCATATCCTCTACCCCCTTGTTCACCACCCCGCCCCTCGAACCTCATTCCAGCGCGCTTTCAAATCAGACGTTAATCATTTTTATGAGTTTTTTATCGTTTCGGAGTTTGACAATGCCTCTGACCGTCATCTAAACTTAGTAAAAGTCTTGCGATTCATCTATCGCAGCACTTTAAACCTACAGAAGCAGGAGAATCTTCATGAAAAGCGTTCGCATGGTAGCGACCTTGATGGTCCTGATGCTGATGTTCGTCGTCGCGACGGGCGTGATGGCACAGGATCAGACCTATGGATTGTCGGCAGAGGATCATGCCGCTCTGCAAGCGGCGGTTGCGGCAACGACGGCGGCGGACTCCGCCCAGTTCAATGGCACGCTGGCGCTCATGGCAGATGCCGAGGGCGAACTCACGCAGTTGAATGTGACGTTCAGCGGCGGCTTCGA
>CALMDI010000779.1 GCA_937864975.1 uncultured Chloroflexota bacterium
AACGACGTGCACGGCGCGACGTTCTCGGTGAACCTCATACCGCACACGCTCGCGCACACCAACCTGGAGCGACTCGTGCCGGGGGCCGAAGTCAACATCGAAATCGACCTGCTGGCGCGCTACATCGAGCGCATGGCGCCCAAGGCCGCCATCAGCGACCGCTACGGGGCGCTGCGCGCCATGACCTTCGCCATACACGCCAGCGCCCAGCACGTCCGGTAACATTCCAGCGACGCGAGCGAGCTGCCCGCGCCCAGACGATCACGTTTCTCGATCAGCACGACCCGTAATTCGGGCGCGAGACGACCGAGCGCCCAGAGCGCCGCCGTCCCTGCCGGACCGCCGCCGATGATGACGACGTCGGCGCTGCGCGGCATTTCGTCCGCACCTGGATTGGAAAGAAAACGCTGTTTTTGCATCACGACGTCACCCTCAATGACCGCAGCCATTCCGTAAATCTCATGTGGGACACGCACAAGCCGGATAAAAGCCGATACAATAGAGGAAGAAACGCAGCAACCGACGCGCCGTTCCTGTAAATTCGTTCGGAGGACAAAACTCATGATGGATTTTAATTCATACGTGCAAGGTCGTGTGGAAGATTTAATGCGCGAGGCGAAAAGTGAGCATTTGTTGAAGGAAGCCGTCGCACAGAATCGCATTTCAAACCCGCGCCGCCCGCTCCGCGAGTCCGTCGGCGAGCGCTTCATTCTGCTCGGCTGGCGTCTGATGAACAAGGCGCCCGAAGATGGTGAAACGTGCAGCCGCCTCATGCTGAGCGGGCACAAGCAAGCGATTGTGATGGTCGAGGTGTGCCTGTAGAAGTAACCGCCTCCCTCCGAGTCGTTAGAGCAACGTAGAGGGAGGCGCTTCCAAATATATTTCTTCTTTTCGGGTGAGGCGCGGCGGTCTTAGACCCCATCCATGTTGCGGATGATAGCGCTGGCGAACTCACTCGTCCGCACTTCGGTCGCCCCGCTCATCTGCCGGGCAAAGTCGTAGGTGACGATCTTCTCGCGCAGCGTCGCCTCGTAAGCGCGGGTAATCAAATCCGCCGACTCCTGCCAGCCGAGATGCTCCAGCATCATGACGCCGCTGAACAGCAGCGAGCCAGGATTGACCTTATCCAGATTCGAGTATTTGGGCGCAGTGCCGTGGGTCGCCTCGAACATGGCGATCTCATCGCCGATGTTCGCGCCGGGAGCGATGCCGCCGCCGCCAACTTCCGCCGCGACCGCATCGCTCAGATAATCGCCGTTCAGATTGGGGGTCGCCAGCACGTCGAACTCGGATGGGCGTAGAATCATCTTCTGGAAGATGATGTCCGCGATCACGTCCTGAATGAGAATCCTGCCGTCGGGCACCTTGCCGCCGTGGTT
>CALMDI010000780.1 GCA_937864975.1 uncultured Chloroflexota bacterium
GAACGGATTCACCTGCGCGGTGTTTTAAGCTGGGGCTGGAACCCGCGCTCGCTCGCGCCCACGCCGACCGACGAAGAAATCCGCGACGAGTTCCGGCGCGTGCGCGCTCTCGGCTTTAATCTGGTCAAGCTGTGCCTGTTCGTGCCGCCGCAGCGCCTGTTCGATATTGCGGATGAGGAAGGAATGCTGCTGTGGCTGGAACTGCCAATGTGGTGGCAGCGCATGAATGACCACCTGCGGCGGCAGGTTGTCGTCGAATACAGCGACATTCTACGCGAGGTGCATCATCACCCGACCGTCGTGATCTACAGCCTCGGCTGCGAGCTGGATGCCAGCATGGCGGGCGAGGCGCTGCTGGCTGAGTTGGATAGGCTGACGCGACAGGCAACGATGGGCGCGCTGATCTGCGACAACAGCGGTTCGGGCGAAGCCTACCAGGGATTGAGCTTCGATTACGCCGACTTCGCGGATTATCACTTCTACTGCGATCTGCATTATTTTGTGCCCCTGCTCGACCACTTCCGGCGTGACTGGCGACCGCCGCGCCCGTGGATTTTTGGCGAGTTTTGCGACAAGGACGATTATCGCAACCCCGCTGCACTCCTTGAAGACGGCGCACGCTTGTGGTGGCGGGACGTGCTCGGCGTCGAGGGAACGCTTGACCGATGGGCATACAGCGAGCAGGAGAGCCGAATGGCGGCGAACAGCCTGCCGTTCACCGACGCGCAACTGGTCGAAATTTCCCGCCGCGAGTCATTCATGATGCGTAAGGTGATCCTGGAACGGACGCGCGCGCGGCGCGAGGTGCGGGGCTACGTCGTCACCGGGCTGCGCGACACGCCGATCAGCACGTCGGGCATGTTTGACGACGCCGGACAGAGCAAATACGCCCCCGCCGCATTCCGCCAATTCAATTCTGATTCCGTCCTGCTGCTGGATCACGGGCGGGCGCGGCAGTGGCTTCACGGCGGGGATCGTCCTGCGCCAACCGACCTGTACAATCATTTCGGCGGCGACAGTGTGACATTTCGCGTTATTCTCTCGCACTTCGGCATGGCGCGAGACGGCGGGGATTTGTACTGGCAGCTTTTTGCGCCGGATGGCACGGTGAACGCGGAAGGCTCGATGCCGGTTGGCAAGGTTTCCAGCGGTGCGCCGCGCGAGGTTGGCACAATCTCGCTGACGCTGCCAGGAGTGGCGGCGGCAGGCGCATGGCAGCTCGCGGTGGACGTGGGTGGTTGGGCGACGAACACGTGGTCTCTGTGGATTTATCCGCGGCTCCACCTGATCGTTGCCGACGTGCGCGCGCACGACCCCGTTGGGGCGTTCGGCGGTCAGTTCGCTCCGGCTGACCTCGACAGCATGACACAAGGGATTGTCATCGCCAGCGCGTTCACGCGCGAGCTTGACAATTACCTTCAGAACGGGGGCAGAGCCATCGTCTTGCAGCCAGAGGGTGGCGGTTTACCGTCGCAGGGAGTCCCGTTCTGGCGCGA
>CALMDI010000781.1 GCA_937864975.1 uncultured Chloroflexota bacterium
TTGTTCTACAATTCCAGGATGCCCGGTCGCCGGATGACGCGCGTCCCGACGGCGACTTCCACCGTGGGGAACATCTCACTCGCTTCGGTGACAATCTCAAAGCCGCCCGGCACGAGCAGCATCGTGTCTTCCGATTTGCAGCCGACAATCGACGGATTCCACGCGAATGCCTGTCCGACCTGAATAATCGTCGGATCGCCGGGAACGGCGATTCGCTCGCGCGCGGCGTACCCTGCAAGCCCGCCCTGATGATGCAGCGTCCACTGACCGGCTTCGCGATGTGCGGTATAGGCGGCGATCAGATCGTCAAAGGCGTCGCCAAGCGTTCGTCCCGGCTGCGTGGCGAGCATCACCGCCGCGTCAATCGACGCTATCCGCTGAAGTGCCGCGTGCAGTTCGTCGGGCGCGGGACCGATATGCACCAGCCGCGTCGCGGAAACAACCAACCCGTGACGGCGCATACAGGTCACGAGCATCGCATAACGTTCCAGCCGCTTGCCGGTCGCGAACGGATGCCGGAACTGGCTGATGCGTTCGTCGGTGCCGATCAGGGTCACAAGCGCGACCCCGCCCCGTCGTCGGCACGCCGCGTCCAGCCGGGACGCGATCTCAAACTCGGTATCGCCGGGCTGGACGGCGCGGGCGGCTTCCTCAATCGCGGCGGCGGCGTCGCGTCCGAGCGCGCGCAGGCGTTCCTGCTCCGGCTCCATCAAGACCCATCGCTGCTTTTGAATGTCGGCTTCGATGTCGCCCTCGTCGGTTGCCATTCGGGGGGTCGTCGGCGGTTCTTCGGCATACCAGGGCGTGCTGTGAAACTCGAAACCAAGCGCTTCAAATGCTTCCTCGGCGTGCAGGCGTGGTTCTTCGATGTTGTTGGCGACGACGAGCCGCCCCTCCGGCAGCACTAAAATCCCGTAGGAGCCGGCTTCGTTGGAGACGTCGATGCTGGGGTCGGAACCGCCGGTAAACCAGGCAATGTTGCGCGGGCGGCGCAGCAGGATACTGTCGGCGTCGCGCGCCGCCATGATCTGCCGCAGCGTTTCGTGCTTGGCATTTACCTCGTCGATGCGGTTCATGGCGACTCCTGAGTCTACGATGCCGACGCTGCCGCTATTCTACGTCCAGCCGAAGGACTATGCTATAATGCAGCCAGAACGGGGCACTTGAGGAACTCAATGCCAGACCACCATGCATCGGGTCATTCGAAATCCGTCGAGAATTTCCTCAAAGCGATTTATAGCCTTCAGCAGCACTCCGACCGCGTCTCCACCAACACGCTTGCCGACGCGCTGACCATTTCCGCGCCGTCCGTGACCGACATGGCGCAGCGAATGGTCAAAGATGGACTGGTCGATTATCAGAAATATCGCGGGGTGGTTCTGACCCCCGCAGGCGAGGAAGTGGCGCTAAAAATAATCCGCCGTCACCGCCTGATTGAACTGTTTCTGGTGACCGAGCTCGGGTACGCGCTGGAAGACGTGCATGGCGAAGCGGAGAATTTAGAACACGCGGTGTCCGAGCGGTTCATCGAGGCGCTGGCGCGTAAGCTGGATGATCCTGATCTCGACCCCCACGGCGATCCGATCCCGACGGCGGAGGGCCTGGTTGCCGAGCGCGAGCTGCTCCCCCTGACCGAACTCCCCGAACGTACCCCCGGCACCGTCTCACGCTTGCGGACGGACAGCGCCGACATGCTGCGTCATATTCTGGAACGCGGCTTTAAGCTGGAAGCGCG
>CALMDI010000782.1 GCA_937864975.1 uncultured Chloroflexota bacterium
CTCTACTTCGTGGATGTCGTCGGCGTGGACGCGCTGCAAGCGGGGCTGGCGCTGGGCGTGTGGACGGGAGTGGGGCTGCTGGGCGACTTCCTGCTGATCCCGCTGCTGGAACGGGTGCGCGGTCTGGTGTACCTGCGCTTCAGCGCGCTGGTGCAGCTTGGTTTGTACCCCGCGTTTCTGCTGGTGCCGGGTGTCGTGCCGAAGCTGCTGATCCTGGCGCTGATGGGCTTCTTCAATTCCGGCTGGTATTCGATCCTGCAAGCGCAGTTGTACGCCAGCTTGCCGGGGCAGAGCGGCGCGGCGCTGGCGCTGTCGAATGTCGCGGGGATTCCCGGCAGTCTCATCCCGCTGGCGGTGGGGCTGGTCGCGGGCGCGTTCGGCTTGCAGGCGGCGATGTGGCTCCTGCTGCTTGGTCCCCTCGCGCTGCTGGTGGGAATCCCGCGAAAGCGCTAGCGCAGTAAAGAGGACGTCCGTAGGGGCGCACAGCGTGCGACCCTCTGCGTCTCTGTTACCCTGCGCCTCTGCGTTACGCTTTTCTTTCCCCATGTGTCGTGACGTTTCAAAGCTTCTTTCCTCAAGTGTCCTTTGATACAATAGAGCTTCTTAATGAGCACGGAAAGATAACGGATATGGCACGTAGGGCGGTGGTCGCGCTCGTCGGGCGACCGAATGTAGGTAAAAGCACGCTGTTCAACCGGCTCGTCGGCGAGCGCATGGCAGTGACGGATGACATTCCCGGCACGACGCGCGACCGTCTTCAGGCAGAAGGCGAGTGGCTTGGACAGGCGTTTGTCGTGGTGGATACGGGCGGTATCGAGGTCTACGAGCCGAAGGGGTCGCGCGACCCGTCGCCGCTGGCGGAAGGCAGCCCCGACTTTGTGCCGCAAATCCGCGCGCAGGCGCTGCTTGCCATCGAGGAAGCCGACGTCGTCATCATGCTCGTGGACGCCGTGCAGGGCGTCACGGCGGCGGACGAGGAGATTGCCCAGATTTTGCGCCGCAGCGAAAAGCCGGTGCTGATTGCCGCCAACAAAGCCGACAACCTCAAGCGCGTCGACGACGCCTTCGAGTTCTACGGGCTTGGCTTGGGCGACGTGTTTGCCATCAGCGCTATTCACGGCATCGGCGTGGGCGATTTACTCGACGGCGTGCTGGCGGCGCTGAAAGAATCCGAATTTGCGATGGACGAAACGGAAGACGACGAGCGGCTCAAAATTGCCATCGTCGGGCGACCGAACGTCGGCAAGAGCAGCCTGCTCAACCGGATTCTGGGGGAAGAGCGGGTGATCGTCAGCCCTGTTGCCGGCACTACGCGCGACGCCATCGACTCGGTCGTGAAGTGGCACGGCGACGAAATCCTGATGATCGACACCGCGGGCATTCGCAAGCGCGGCAAGATCGAGGTCGGCGTCGAGAAGTTCAGCGTCGTCCGCTCGATGAAGGCGATTGAGCGTTCTGACGTCGTTCTGCTGATGATGGATGCCACCAGCGGCATCACCGAGCAGGATCAGCACATCGCGGGCTACGTCATGGAGGCGGGCAAGAGCATCGTCCTGATCGTGAACAAGTGGGATGCCGTCGAAAAGGACAATTACACCCAGCATACCTTTACGCTGGACTTGAAGGAGAAATTCAACTTCTTGCCCGATCCGCCCGTCGTGTTCATCAGCGCGCTCACCGGGCAGCGAATCCATGAAGTGCTGGAAACCGCGAACCGCGTCTGGGAAGCGCGGCGCTCGCGTATCCCCACGTCGGCACTGAATCGCGTTCTGCGCGAGGCGGTGGTCGAACACGCGCCGCCGATGAAGGGCACGAAGCGTCTTAAGATTTACTTTGGCACGCAGGTCGCGGTCGCGCCGCCCGTGCTGCTGTTCCACGTCAACGACGTGCGGCTGGTGCATTTCACCTACAAGCGCTTTCTGGAGAACAAAATCCGCGAGGTTCATCCCTTTGAAGGGACGCCGCTTCGCCTGAGCTTCCGCCCGCGCGACGGCGCGCTGGACGAGTAAAGAAGTTGCCCCTCTCCGATCATGGCAGAGGGGCAACTTCCGGTGAAGTGTCAGCCTGTCACAGGGATGCGCGAGAGATCGGCGTTATCCTGAATGCGCGCGTACTGCGAGCTGACCCATCCAACCACGCCCTGATAGTTGATCTGCCACCACGTATTGAAAGTGTTCCGCCCCACAACCGGCGCTGACTGGTTGAGCGGCAGCACCGCAATCGGATTGTTGTTGATATCCGGCAGCGGGCGAATGTTGACCGCGAACGGACGCGCGGTCACGACGTAGCCGGTCGAACCCGGCACCTGCGGGATCGCCGTCGGCGGCGGGGCGCTCGGCTGGTTCAGCCGCACGTAGGACGAATTCACCCATCCTACCACCCCATTGGCGTTGATCTGGAACCACGTATTGCCGACGTTGCTGCTCAGCACCGGGTAGGTGTCGCCGCGGCTGATGATGGCGACGATGCTGCCGGTAAACGGATTCGGCTGGTTACGCACGTTGAGGCGTGAAGCCGTCACCGTTGCCGTTAACCCGGTCGGGTTACTCGGCGGCGGCACGTTCGGAATCGAGGGCGTCACCGCGGGCGGATTCAGCCGCGTGATTGAAAACTCGATAAAGGCGACACCGCCCGCTTCAAAGTATTCGACCAGGAAGCTGTGCTGTCCCTGACTCAGATTGATGGTCGCGGTATACGCCGTTCCGCTTGCCGTGCGCCACTCGTTGATGATCGAGACGCCGTCCACGAACACGCGGATGCCATCGTCCACGAAAGCGCGCACCTGGTAATTCCCGGCGGGCAGGTTTTGCAGGCTCGTCCAGCGCGCCGAGAAGTTATCGGCGGGGATCGACGCCGCGGGCGAGCCGCCGCCCCAGTTGTAGTTGATGGCGCTTTCCGTCTGGATCAGCGTGGGCGAGCCGGACAGGTCGCGGTTGCCGAAATACTGCGCCGTCCACGGTCCGCTTGAAATCGGATTGTTCTGCGGCGGCGGGAAGCTCGGTCCCGACGGGCTGGTGTTCACGTTGACGAAGCTCACAAAGACGTAGGCGTCGCCCGTGAATTCACGATAATCGACCTGAACGTGGTGAACGCCTGCATCCAGCGTGATGTCACGGGTGATAACCTGCCCCACCTGCGGCGCGGGCCAGGTATCGATCAACGGATTAATCTGAAAATCGACGATCACGCGCACGGCATCGTCGGCGAGCGCGGAAAAGCGGTACGTTCCCGCGTTCAGGAACACGTCGGTGCCCCAGCGCACCGAGAAGTTGTCGGCATTGACGTTCGGTCCGGGGGCGCCTGCCCCCCAGTTGAAGGCAATCGCCGGGTCGTTCCGGCTCAGCGCGACGCCGTTCTGCAAGCCCGGATTGTTATAATACGACCCGTTCCAGGTTGTGTTCACCTGCGCCGCCGCGGGCTGGGTAATCACAACCGAGAGCGCCGTCAGCAGGAACGCAAGCAAGATCAGTTTACGCCACATCGCGTTTGCTCCCTTGATGTTACAAATGCATAGCTGTTATGTCGTTGTTAATTATACGACGGTTTCGGCATATTTGCCTGAACCGTTGGTGAATTCTCAGGAGGTCGGTTCCAGCCAGTAGCTGCTGCCCTGACCTTCCATCGTCCAGCCATAGACGCCGCTGGAGTACACCTGCCACCACGCGCCGTTGTTCCCGCACTGCGGACCGGAAATAATGACGACCGTTTGTCCGCCCGGAATTTGCCCGATCAGCCGCGCGGACAATGACGGCTCGGCGCGCAGGTTATTCGGCAGACCGGGCAGGACGCGCCCCGACCGACCGGGCACCAGCCGCGTCGGCTGGAAGCCGTTGCACACGAACGGCTCGACCGCGTAGCCGCTGCCCTGCGTCTCCCGAAGCCAGCCGGTGATGGTGTTGTAATTCACCTGATACCAGTTGACGCCTTCGGAACAGGTTGGACCTTGCAGCACCTGGAACCAGCTTCCGCCCGCCATGTTGATGATCGGGCTGCTCGTCGTCATCGCCTGCTGGTAAAGCGTGACGCCAAGCCCCGCCGGGACGTAAGCGGACGCGCCCACGATCAGATGTGGCGCGGGCACGCCGGGGCACAGCGATGGACCGGGCGGTGTCCCGCTCGCCGGTTCGACCCAGTACGTGCTCCCCTGACCTTCGCCCGTCCAGCCCGTGACGCCG
>CALMDI010000783.1 GCA_937864975.1 uncultured Chloroflexota bacterium
TCAAGATAGTAGCGCGTGCCGTCGACCCACGGATTCGCCAGGTAGGTTGCGCGCTCGAAACACGGCGGCAGGTCGCCCGCCCGGACAGCAGAAGACAGCAGGACGACGACCAAAATCAGCATCAGGAAACGACGCAAGGAGCATCCTCAACGTGTGGCGTCCGGTGGGTAAACATCTGGCAGGCGACCGTGGGACGTTAGATAGTTATGCTCAACGCGGGTATAATAGCACTAATTTCCGACGCTCCGGGATAACTGGATGAAGCTTGGGATCATATCGGACATACATGGCGACTGCACGGCTCTGGAAACGGTACTGGATCGGTTAGAGAATGGTCATCAGGTAGACCACATCTTATGCGCGGGCGATCTGGTCGGGCGCGGACCAGAGCCGGAGCGCGTCGTGCAAGCGATCCGAGAGCGCGGCATCTTCACCGTGCGTGGCAACCACGACGAGTGGAGCTACGGGATGTCGCAGGAGAGCAAGCTGTACCTGAAGGCGCTGCCGCTGGACTGGCGCGGGCGCTTCGACGGCATGACGGTGTTTATGTGCCACGGCAAGCCGGGGAATAACCTCTGGGGCTTGTATCGCGACCACATCTCCGACACGCTGCTCAACATGATGCTGGCGTCGCTTCAGGTGGACATTCTCGTGACGGGACACACGCACATGCCGCTGTTCGTGCGCGTCAAGCACGGGGTCGTCGTCAATCCGGGTTCCCTCTACACGTTCGACAACGTGCGTCCGTCGTCGCACACCTACGGCGTCCTGCATCTGCCCGATCTTCACTTCGAGCTGTTCGACCTGATGCGCGAGCCGGGAGAGCCTGTACGCCTGTGAGCGAGCCACCGACCGTTCCGACCCAGCATTACACCGCCGACTACTTCAAGCGCTGGAATTACGCCGACCGCGGGCTTGGCAAGTACAGCATGTACTGGTTCGCGCGGCGCTATTACGCGGCGCTCGTGAAACGCTACGCCCCGCCCGGCGGCAGACTGCTCGAAATGGGCTGTGGCTTGGGGCACCTGCTCGGCTTGTTGCAGGACGACTTCGCGTCTGTGGGCATCGACCTGATCGATTACAGCGTCGAGCAAACGCGGCTGAACGCGCCCAAAGCCGAAGCCTACCAGATGAGCGCCGACGACCTGAGCGCGTTCGAGAGCGGCGCGTTTTCGGCGGTGGTGGCGCTGCATCTGGTCGAGCACCTGCCCGACCCAGAAGGCACAATCCGGCAGGTCAACCGCCTGCTCCAGCCGGGCGGCTTGTTCCTGTTCGCCACGCCCCACCCCGATTATGCCCTGCGCCGCTTCAAAGACCGCGAGAACGACGCCATCGGCAAGGACAAGACGCACATCAACGTCCACCCGCCGCGGCAGTGGCGCGCATGGTGCGAGGCAAATGGCTTCACGATGCTCAAGCACTTCGGCGACGGGCTGTGGGACGTGCCCTACCTGCCGCTGGTTCCGAAGGCGGTTCAGTTTGCGCTGTTCGGCATCCCGGCGCTGGCGCAGGTGATGACGCGCACGACCTTCACGCCGCTCAGCCTCGGCGTTAACCAGATCGGCATCGCGCGAAAAGTTGCGGAGGATTAGCGATGGCAGAGCAAACACGCATTCGCATGACAGCAGAGGAATTTCTACAACTGCCGGAAACCACGCAGATAACCGAACTCATCGAGGGAGAGGTATTTGTGAGTCCAAGTGGAACCGATTCGCATCAGGTGTCTGTCTTTGCAACCGGCGTTTTTCTCCAACGCAACGCTCCGAATGGGCAAATGCGAATAGCACCGATGGACGTTCATTTCGACAATGAAGCCGTTGTCGAACCGGATGTGTTCTGGGTCAGTGACGAAAACACAAGCTGCCGGGTCATCGACAATAAGTATTGGCAGGGAGCGCCCGATTTAATTGTCGAGGTTCTTTCACCATCGACTGCACGCCGTGATTATGGCAAGAAATATGATTTGTATGAGCGATATGGCGTCCGCGAATTCTGGATCAGCGACCCCGTGGCGAAAATGACGCAGGTCTATGGGCTGCAAGAGGGCAAATTCACGCGATTCGGCGTGTTCGGAATCAGCGAGTCCTTCACGTCGCCCGTCCTCGGCGTGGAGGTCGACGTGAGGATGCTATTCGGTGAATGATAATTCACTTCATAATTTCAACAGCATCGCCCATAAGTAGAAGCAAGAGATAAATTTATGACTATTGCTGAACAAATTCTGAAAGCGTTTGCGGATTTGATCTGCGACCAAAACCTCACTGTATTTTCCAGAGAGGATATTCGTCAAAAATTGGGCGTTGACCGCGAGCGGTGGAACGCAAGTTATTCTCCAACTTTTCAAGGGATGAGAGTAGATCACCCAGGCGGTGCCCCGAAGCCCGGTTCAAGGTACAAAGGTATATTTCGTCAGGTCTCGCACGGGCAACACACTTTGACAGATTATGGATGGGAATTACTGAATCAAGGTGGGCGTTAGTTCTGCTTTTGCCACCCCTCGATCAGCCGTCTT
>CALMDI010000784.1 GCA_937864975.1 uncultured Chloroflexota bacterium
CTTCTCATGAGGACACCCTCGAATGCGAACGGTGTCTCTGATTATAACTGCGATCTATCCCGCAGGACGTTAATACTCTCCCAGCGACCACTGCCCTCATCACGGAAATACCAGTGTTCCCAACCGTTGCAGGGCGCGCCCGTCAGCATCGTGCCGATCTGGTGAATGGAGCCGCGCTTGCCCTGAAAAATCAGCGCGCCGTCGGCGGCAATGGTCGCCATGTGCTGCGATTTCTGGAAGCGAAGATTTTGTCCCGGTTCCAGCAAGCCTGTCTCCAGCAAACGGACGAAGGGCACGCGCGGCGGCTTGGGCTTATTGCTGGGCGTGTAAATGGGCGTGTCCATCGACGGCGGCGAGACGGTGTCGATGCGGGACTGCGCCAGCGACACGTAATGGGGGTCGCGCTCGATGCCGATCCAGTGACGACCGAGCTTCTTCGCCACCGCGCCAGTCGTGCCCGTGCCGAAGAAGGGATCGAGCACAACGTCGCCAGGGTTGGTGCTGCTGGTAATCACCCGCCAGAGTAAGGCTTCCGGCTTCTGGGCGGTGTGCGCTTTCGCGCCGTTGATGGTCAGGCGCTCGCGACCGGAGCAGACCGGAAGCTCCCAGACGCTTCGCATCTGCCGGTCGTCGTTGCCCATCTTCATGCCGTGGTAATTGAAGGTATAGCGCGCGCCGCGCCGCTTCTGCGCCCAGAGCAAAATGTCGTGCGAGTTGGTGAAGCGCGTGCCCTTCATGTTCGGCGTTGGATTCAGTTTGACCCAGACGATGTCGTTGAGAATCCAGAAGCCGAGGTCCATCAGGATTCTGCCGACACGGTAAATATTGTGGTAGCTGCCGATGACCCAGAGCGTCCCTGTCTCTTTGAGAACGTGCTGGCAGGCAGTGAGCCATTGGTGGGTAAAGGAGTCGTAATCCTGAGGAGTCGCGAACTGATCCCAGGGATCGTCCACTGGAATGACGCGGCTCATGTTCGGGCGATACAAATCGCCCTGCAATTGAAGGTTGTACGGCGGGTCTGCGAACACGACGTCCACCGATCCGGCGGGCAGACCGCGCAAAATGTCGACGCAGTCTCCTGCAAAAATGCGATCCACGGCGAGTTGTGAGGTCATGGGCGAATGAGTTTCAGCATCTCTTTGATTTCAAAGATCAGCTTGTTCACGCTGCGAGATGGATCTCTGCGGTCATGGAGGATGGTGCGGCGCTTTGCCAGCTCGACCGGCATAGTGACGTTCGGATCGAGGACGAACGGGATGACAGGTTTGTCGCGGTTCATGAAGTGGCGATACGCTGTTTTGACGTGGCTCGACGCCGCCGAACGCGGCGACAAAATGAGAACCATCAACCAGCATTCGTAGAGCGCCTGCTCCATCGCGTCACGCCAATCGGCTTCCCCCTGCGCCAGGTATTGATCGACCCAGACGTTCAAGCCCGCATCCTGAAGGTTCACGGTTAAGCCTGCCACAAATCGCTCCCAGTCGTCGCGCGCATAGGCAATGAAAATGTGATCTTCCAGCCCACCCGGCTTCAGACCGGAGCCGAGGGTCGCCGTCGGGCGCTCGCTGTCGCGCGTATTGACGTAAAGCGCGTGATCGGTCTTGTCGGAAACGCCCGTTCGGATGTCGAACGGCGTGCGGCGGACGAAGGTCGAAGTATCCTCGCCCGGCAGCCGCATCCGCGAGGCGATGTACTGAAGCTGCACGCCCGACCCCAGCCGGAGCATATCATCCTCGTTGATCGGCGCGGTGCCGGTCACGGGCGCGTCGTTGACGTGCGTGCCGTTGGTGGAATTTAAGTCTTCGACTTCATAGCCATCGCGCGTCCGGTTGAGCCGGGCGTGAAACCGGCT
>CALMDI010000785.1 GCA_937864975.1 uncultured Chloroflexota bacterium
CTCGACGCCGAACCGATTGCCCTCAATGCCGGCGCCGATTTCGCCCTCGCCATTCTTCCAACCGACGATTCGACCGATCAACTGATCGTCGTCGCGCCTGACCTGTACAGTCGCGGCGGCTTTGGCATCGTCAACGCCGTCCAGGCGCCGAAAAACCCGCGCGCGCTGGCGCTCTCGCCGGACAATCAATGGGCGCTGGTGAGCGGCAGCGACGGCTATATCACCCTCGCCCTCGCCGCCGCCGACAGCATCGAAAGCTCGGCGCTGATTCCCACGGGTGACGCCCCCGTGACTGCCGCCGCGCTGACCGACGCGGTCGCGCTGCTGGCGCGGGAAGGCATCCCGGAAATTACGGTCTACAGTCTGAGCACGAACCGATTCGCTCAAGACCAACCGCGAATCCTCGCGCTCGAAGCCCCGGCGACCGCGCTGGCGCTCAACGCCGACGCCACGCTCGGCGCGGTGGCGCTGGACGATCACCGCCTGTCGCTGTTCCGTCCGTCCGACCTTACCCTTCTCGGCACGATCCCGCTTGAAGATGGACCGGTTCGCAAGCTGCGGTTCCTGAACGACGGTGAGCGACAGATTCTCGCGCTGATGGTCGAGAACCGCCCCGCCGTGATGCTGCTGGACGTGACCGATCCGCAAAACGTCAGCCTGCCAGGCAGCGCCGGGACAAACCGCGGCAGCCCCATACGCGATATCGCCACGTATAATGGCACGCTCGTCCTCAGCGACGGCGACTCAGTCCAACTGCTGCAAAGCTCCGACGTTCCCTAGCGCCTGTTATGAACTTTCCCCCTCACCCTAAATCCCTCTCCCACAAGGGGAGAGGGACTTTGAGAGACGCATTGGACTCCCCTCTCCCCGTTTGCGTGGGAGAGGGGCGGGGGGTGAGGGGGAAGATGGTAGCAAAGTACATAACAGCCTCTAGCGCATCTGAAATCGACCGGAGGGCGTTTCTACCGAACCCCTCATTCCGCAAGGGTTTACACGATTTTCATTCGGGTGTAGAGTGAGGATGTCGGGAACACTCCCGGCGAACGCACGTGTTTTTGAAGTGAAGGATCGCATGAACGAGGGTAGTAGTCCGCTCGAACAGAAGCCGCCGTTACCGGGCGGCGATAGCGCGCTCCCGCTTTAACCCCCCGGTTTCGACAGGTGGGCTAAGGCGAGCCACTATCGCCGGTCTCGTCGCAAACGAGACAGCCACCGGAAACACAGTCCTCTGTTCCCTAACTGCATACATCGTCCTTGAAGGATAAGCCGGGCAGGCGTCTGCTCGTGCGTGTCCATCCATTCTGATGATGGAGGGGAACATGGTTAACGACCTGCTGCTCAACCGGCTCGCCGCCGCACCGGTCGATGAAGATGCCGAGATTCAGGATCTTATTGAGGAGATCGAAGAACTCGATAACCTGCTGGATCCCGAAGCTCGACAACTGATCGGAGAGCTGCGTCCGTACATTGTCACCGAAGACGTCTATGAGGAAATTGACGAGGACGCATCGTTCGGCGACCGCGTGGCGGACAAGCTGGCAACCTTTGCTGGTAGCTGGAAATTCATCCTGTTGTTTGGCTTTATCATGCTGGCGTGGATGGCGGTTAACGCGCGGCTTGGCGAGGGCGCGTTCGACCCCTTCCCGTTCATTTTGCTCAACCTGACGCTGAGCACGCTGGCGGCGCTGCAAGCGCCGGTGATCCTGATGGCGGCGAACCGGCAGTCGACCAAAGACCGGGCGGTGGCGCAGAACGATTATCAGGTCAATCTGAAGAACGAAGTCGAAATCGCAGACCTGCATCGCAAGATCGACAACCTGACGGACGTGATCGCCGTTCAGAACCGGCTGGTCAACGTGCTGGTCGAGGCGCGGCGTAAGGAACTGAGCGCGACGATTCGCGTGATGGAAAGCGTCCGGCACGACCCCGCCGCCGGGGACGGACGCGCGCAAGAAACAATGCGACCGTGATTGCTAATTCCGCAACCCCACC
>CALMDI010000786.1 GCA_937864975.1 uncultured Chloroflexota bacterium
GCGCCTCCTCGCCGAGCGCGCTCGCTCGCTCGTAATCGCCAAGCCGGAACGACAGATCGGCGAGGCTTTCCAGCACCCACGCCGTGCCTGCCTGATAACCGCTCTGGCGGTAATAGGCAAGGCTCTCGTTCAGCCTGCGCTCGGCTTCGGCATAATCGCCCTGCGCCTGTGCCACGCGCCCCAGACCGTTCAGCGCGCGCCCAACACCTCTGGCATCGCCCGCCGCGCGAAACGCTGCCAGCGTTTCTTCGTACAACGCCTTTGCCTGATCGAACGCGCTCATGCCTTCGTAGGCTTTCGCCAGCCGGTACTTTGTCCCGGTCGCGTTCTGCGGGTCGTCCTGAGGAGACAAACGCAGCGCCTGTTCCAGGTAATAAACCGCGTCGGCGTAAGCACTGACGCGCAGCGCGTAGTCACCCGCCAGCACTGCATAATACAGTTCCTTTGACGGGTCACCCGCCGCCGACCAATGATAGACGAGCGCGGTGATCTGCCCCGGCGAGGCGGCATACACGCGCTCAATCGTCCGCGCCGCCAGTCGATGCAGGCGGCGGCGCTCGTCGGGCGGGATTTCCTGCAACACGCCTTCGCGCAGCTTTTCGTGGGCGAAGCGCCAGTCGCCTTCCTGCACGGCGATGACCGCGCCGTTCGCCGCCATCGTCAGCCACGAATCGGCGTTCTCATCGGGCATCGCCACCCGCAGCAGCGTCGTATCGATGCGACTGCCCAAGACCGCCGCGAGTTTGAGCAGCGGGCGCGCCGTTTCTGGTAAGCGCGTCAGCCGCCGCTGGACGACCTGCTGAACGCCGCCGCTGAACACGCGCTCCGGCAGGCTGTCGCGGTTGATCTGTCCCAGTCGCCCCGCTTCCTCCGCGAGTGTCCGCACGACCTCGACCAGAAAGAAAACGTTGCCTTCCGTCTCGCGCTGTAAAAACGCGACGACCTGCGGATCGCGCCCCGCGTCCCCCAGCATCGAGCCGCTCAACTCGCCAATCGCCTCGCTCGAAAGCCGCTCAAGGCGCAGCGGCTGCATCTCCGGCAGAAGGGCGGGTAAATCGGCGCGCTCGTCGTCGCGATAGCTGCCGACGACCATTAACCGCAGCGCGCTAGCCCGGCGGATGACCCACGAGAGCAGCGCGAGATCGTCGTCGCCTATCCACTGCAAGTCTTCCAGAAGCAAGACCAGCGGCTGCATCTGGCGCGCCAGCAAATGATCGACTGCCGAGAACAGACGCGCTTGCGCTTCCTCGCCGTCGATCGCGGGCAGCGTCGGGAGCGAGCGCCCCAGCATCGACGCGATATCCGGCACGACTCGCTGGAGCGCCGCCGCGTCGGCATCGTCCATCTCGGTCAGCCCCGCCAGCGCGCGCAGGCTGTCGCGCCAGAGCTGGTAGCTCGCGCGCCCCTCGCTGACCGCCTGCCCCCGCAGCACCAGCGCCCCGCGCACCAGCGCGCGCGTCCGTAATTCCGTCATCAGGCGCGACTTGCCGACGCCGCTTTCGCCGCCGATCAACCAGGCGCTGCCGCTGCCCGCGCGCGCCGCTTCCAGCGCGCCAGCCATCAGCGCCAGCTCATCTTCGCGCCCGACGAATTCCGCCGCTTGCAGAAAACTTTCGCGAATGGCGATAGTCTCCTGCGGCGGCGGCAGACCGACCGCGGCGGACAACGCTTCAATCGCGGCGTCTGCCGCCAGGTAACGCGCGTCGGGCGACTTGGCAAGCAGCCGCTTGACCACCTGCGCCAGTTCCAGGCTCACGCCGAGCGCGGCGACGTTCGGCGCGTCGTTTAAGACCTGCTGAACCAGCACCCCCGCGTACTGCGCCTCAAACGGATGCCGCCCCGCGAGCAATTCGTACAGAATCACGCCGACCGCGTACAAATCTGACGCTTCGCTGACCATCCCCGCCGTCAGGACTTCCGGCGCCATGTATGCCAGCGTGCCGGACAAATTATCGTCACGCTCGACGACCTCGCTGCGCGCCAGCGCCAGTCCGAAATCGAGCATCTTGACCAGCAGCCCCGCCTCCGGCGTCTCGATTACGCCGATATTGCTCGGCTTGATGTCGCGGTGGAGCAGCCCGCGCCGGTGCGTGTACGTCAGCGCGCGCAGCATTTGAAGCACAAGCTCAATTTTGACGTCCAGCGGCTGGTTTTGCCCGGCTTCAAGCACGGTGCGCGGCGCGTTCAGCAGCTCCATCGTAAAAAAGGGCTGACCAGTGTCGTCAAAGCCATAGTCCAGCACGGCGATAATGTTGGGATGCCGCATCGACGCCAGCGCCTGAAACTCGCGCGCCAGCGCCAGCTGCGGTTGAAGCATATCGGTGTCGGCGGTCGTTCCGATCAGAGGCAGCGCCGTGCCGGTCACCCGTTTGAGCGCGACCGTCGTGCCCGTCAGCCGATCCAGCGCAGCGTAAACCGTGCCCATGCTGCCGATACCAAGCGGTTCCTGCAGCAGATAGCGGCGGGCAAAGATCGTGGGGGCGGGGTCGATTGCCATGCGTTCTCTAAACCGATGGTGCCTTCGAGAGTCTCGGCGCGGCGCCGGGCGTCCTGTAATTCATCATAACATAAGCCCCTTGCTGCTATAATGTGGGTTCATCCACCCCTGCAGACAAGTCTCATCGTCGCCAATCGTTGGCTGACGAGCGAATGACAGTTCCCGGAAAGGCTGGCTCTCCCGAATGCTCGAAATTGGTGCGCGAGTCCTGAGCTTTCCTGTCGGCGTGCTGATCATTGTTCTGACGTTGTTCTCCGCCATTCGCACCTTCGTCCTGCCGCGCAGCGCGCGCGACCCGCTGACGCGGCGCATTTTCCTGTCCAGCCGCAAGGTGTTTACCTGGCTCACGCGCAAGGCGACGACGTATGAACAGCGCGACGCCGTCTGGGCGATGTACGCGCCGATCACGCTATTGCTCATGCCGGTCGTCTGGATCACCCTGGTCATGACGGGTTACGCGCTGATCTATTGGTCTATCGGTGTGCCAAGCCTGTACGACTCGTTTATCATCAGTGGGTCATCCATCCTCACGCTCGGGTTTGCCCCGACGACGGGGCTGCCCGCAACCGTCTTCGAGTTCACCGAAGCCATGCTCGGCTTGATCCTTATTGCCCTGCTCATTGCCTATCTGCCCACCATGTACAGCGCGTTTTCGCAGCGCGAAGCGATGGTGACGCTGCTCGAAGTGCGCGCGGGGTCGCCGCCGTTTGCGATTGAGATGTTCAAGCGCTTTCAACGTCTCCACGGGATGCACCAGCTGCATCAGGTCTGGGAGGAATGGGAACGCTGGTTTGTGATGGTCGAGGAAACACATACCTCGCTGGCGGCGCTGACGTTCTTCCGCTCGCCGCAGTCGGATCGCTCGTGGGTGACAGCGTCCGGCGCGATTCTCGACGCGGCATCGCTCGCGGCGTCGACGCTTGACCTTCCGCGCGACGCTCAAGCCGACCTGTGCATCCGCGCCGGGTATATTGCCCTGCGCCGCATCTGTGATTTTTTCCGGTTAGAATACAACCCGCATCCGCAGCCGGGCGACCCGATCAGTATCACGCGCGACGAATTCAACGAAGCCTGCGACCAGCTTCTCGCGGCAGGCGTACCTCTGAAAGCAGATCGCGACCAGGCGTGGCGGGATTTCGCGGGCTGGCGCGTCAACTATGACGTGCCGCTATTGCGGCTCGCCTCGCTGACAATGGCGCCCTACGCGCCGTGGTCGTCGGATCGCTCGCTCCGCACCTTCCGCAGCCCGCGCTGGACTCGCCGCCGCAAAGCCGAGACGCCCCAGCCTGAACTCACGCCCTGATCACAGGGAGCGCGCCAGACACACCCGATCTTCGCCCGCGCCATCATAATCGCGTATGTAGGATATGCCGTCGAGAACGGCATCCCCTGGCTCGACGGCGAACCCCATGCGTCTGTGAAAGGCGACAGAGTTCTACCGTGATTGCTAATTCCGCAACCCCACCCCGCCTCCCTTGCGCGGGGTTCCCGCCAAAGGCGGGAACCCCGCGCAAGGGAGGCAGAGGGTCGGGTTTCGCGTCCACAGCATGGCAACTAGCAATCACAGTAGTTCTGGTTGACCGGCGACGTGACGCAGCGGACGGTCTTGCAGCCAAGCGCCCGCGCCGCGGCGAAGAACCGTTGATACAACTGCGCGCCGACGCCCTGCTGCCGGTAATCGGGATGCACGCCGACGAAATGGATGTACGCTTCGTCGGAGCGCGTCTGCGAGACAAACCCCACCAGAAAACCGACGATCGTTCCATCGGCTTCCGCGGCAAAACTGGTATCGCGGAAATGCGCGAAGAACAGGCGCGGAAGCATGGCGGTCATCCGCCGCCCGCCCCACCACAAATCCAGCACGGCAATCAGGGGCGCGTAATCCGTCTCGTCGAGCGAACGTAGCTGGAGCATTGGCTTCCTGTATGAATCCTGTTGATTTCTTTACGTCCAGTATGACGCCTTTCGCTTACGCTTTAAAGAGCGCCCAATGATCGATTTACTCGAAGGAAGCTTTTTATGAGATTTCGTATCGCTGCACTCGTCTTTGCCCTGCTGATGTCGGTTGGATCGTTCGTCACTTTCGCGCAGGAATCGGAACCCGCGTCCGACGAGCCGACCCTGATTGTTTATAGCTCGGTCGAGCAGTTGCTCGGCGGTGATGTCACCATCGGTATTCCCATCGCGGCGGTCGCCGAGGAACTTGGGAATTTTGACCCGACGTGGTCGGTGGTCGGGCTTGGCACGACCAACCAGGTCATGCGAAACGGCGAGCTGATGCCCGACGGCACGGCGGCGCACCTGCGGTACTGGTGGGTCGATCCGTCCAGCGACACGCAGGCGGCGGTGGTCGATCTCGCCACGGCTGCCGAAATCGCAGGCGCAACCCCCGTCCCGGGCGCCCCCTCACCGGCGGTTACGGTAGATTTCGAGCCAGAGTTCCCGTTGATCGCGCTGGCAGTTGCCGATTCGGCGGAAGCCCTGACGTTTGAGGCGGAAAACGTCGATAACGTGCATGACTGGATCGTGGCGACGCTGGCAGAAACCGACGTGACGCTCGCGGGTCTGCAAGTGACGGGCAGCTTCGGCGAGGTCAATACCACGGTGGGTTATCATCTTCCGACGACAGGCGTCGACATTTCGACCGTGTATCAGGATCGAAGCGTCTTTCATTTTCTGGATTATCAGGAGCCTGCGACGTGGGTAATGAACGGGTTCTATGCCGCCGAGGCGGAGCTTCAGCCGGTCGTGTCGGTCGCCGGACGCCCGGTGCATCTGCACGGTTATCAGCCGGAAGCGATGCTCGGCGGGCATATCGCCACCGCCGCTGCCGCGGATGTGACGCTGACGGTGTATCCGCTCGAAAATGTCGTCCAGACGCGCCCGGACGACGAAGCGTAGGCGCATTCAGCGATCCGGGTAACGGCAGCCGATACTACTGAATTGGAAGGGCGCGGAGGGATTTCTCTCCGCGTCCTTTTTGTTTTGGATCGTGTTGTTTTACAGGAAATACTTATCCGTCCGCGCGCGGCACTTCGTTGGTGGGACGCTTGCGACCCGTCAGACGGTACATCACAGTGAAGTCGGTGCGCCCCTTGGAATTACGCGGTTCCATCGCCTCGCACTCGAATTGTTCCTGCACGCGCGCATACGTCTCGGCGCTCAGCATGATCTCGCCGCGCTGTGCGTTCTCCTGAAGCAGCTTCGCCAGATCGAGCGCGTCGCCAATCGCGGTGAATTCCCGCCGCTCCGGGCTGCCCACGCTGCCCAGCACCGACGAGCCGGTGTGGATGCCGATCCCATAAAAAAGCTGTTGATCGCTCGGAAGCCGCTGGTGCAGCTCTGCCACGTCATAGACCATGCTCATCGCGGAGCGCACGCCGCGCAGCGCGTGGTCATCTTGCGGGTTCAACTGCGTGTTGAACAACCCCGTCACCGCGTCGCCCATATATTTATCGACCACGCCTTCAAACAGCTCGATGGCGTCGCTGGCGCGGCTGAGATATTCGTTGATGATCTGCATCAGCGCTTCCGGCTCCAGGCGCTCGCTGAACGAGGTGAAGCCGCGCACGTCGGCAAAAACGACGGTAATCTCGCGCTCCACGCCGCCCATGCTGGCGAGGTCGAGGCTGCGAACATTCTCAAGCTGCACGGGCATGTAGCGCATCGCCGCGTCCAACTGCGCCTCACGCTGCTTTTCGTCGGTCAGGTCGTCCAGCACCAGCGCCACACCTTCGCTTTCGCCTGTCTGGTCGCGCAAAGGGTTCAGCTTGAATTTCCAGTAGCGCCAGCGCGGGCTTTCAAGGGTGATGTCCAGCTCGACCGGCGCTTCGCGGGCTTGAACGAGAGCGTTTGAAAACTCGCCGTTCAGATAGGGCAGGATGGCATGAAGCGGTCTGCCCAATGCCTCGGTCGAGCGCACGCCGACGATCCGCTCGGCGGCGCTGTTGTATGCCGTAATGATGTTGTCGCGATTGACCGTAATCAAGCCGCTGGCGATGGACGTGAAGATGTTATCCATCAGGTCGCGGATTTCGGTGATCTCCGCCAGACGCGCGCGTACCTGCTCGAACAGGCGCGCGTTCTGGATGGCAACTGCTGCCTGATTGGCGAAGGCTTTGAGCAGATTCAGCTCGTGATCCTTGAACAGCCCGGCGCGGATGCGATTGTCGCAGTAGACGACGCCGATGACTTCCTCGCGCACCGTCAGCGGCACGGCGAGGATGCTCCGCAGCGCGAAGCCGACGATGCTCTCCTGCCCCTGGTAACGCGGGTCGCTGAGCGCGTTGTGCGTCAGCACCGGCTCGCCGGTCGACGCGACGCGGTCGATGATCGTATTGCTGATGATAAATTCTTCCGCGACCAGTTCTTCGCGATCCAAGCCGCGCGCGACTCGAAACTCCCACTCGCCGGACTGCTCGTTCTTCAGCACGATATAGCCGCGTTCCGCGCCGGTGAGCTCAACGACTTTGTCGATAACCTGGTAGAGCACGTCCGACGTATCGATCGTGGAATTGATGAGCGCGGTGGTTTCGGCAAGACCGCGAAGCTGGCGCAGCTCGCTCTGGGTGGTGGTCAACTGGTTATTGAGGGCATCGAGCCGCGCGCGCATCTTGCGGAGCGAATCGAGCGAGCCGCTTGGCAGGTTCATGCCCTGATGACGCAGGATGTCCTGCTGGCTTCGCAGCAAATCGGTCAGATCATTGATATTCTGGGCAAGCTGCCGCACCTGCTCCTGAGCCGACTCGTGGGGCGTGCGCGACTGGCTGACCCGGGCAGTTTCGTCAAACATCAGTCCGAAAAAACCTCATAAACGCAGGTGTGCTGCTGGCGACCCTTAACCTGAATCGTCGGGCGCTCCTCAAAGCGTACGCCGACCCGCGTGTCTTCAGATGACTCAATATAGCTCAGCGTATCTTCGCTCACAATAATCTGTCCGCCCCTGGCATTTTCCAGCAGTCGCTTGGCAAGGTTAATCGTGTCGCCGATGGCGGTGAAATTGCGCCGCTTCGCGCTGCCGACGTTACCCAGTGTAGCGACGCCGCTGTGAATGCCCACGCGGAAAAAGTGATCGTCGGCGCTCATCCCAAGCTGCTTGTACAGGTCGATCAGCGTATAACGCAGGTCGAGCGCCGCCGCGACCGCGCGGCGGGCATGATCGTTCTGCGGATTCAACTGCGAGTTAAACAGAACCATC
>CALMDI010000787.1 GCA_937864975.1 uncultured Chloroflexota bacterium
ATCGATCATGTTTTGCAGCAGCAGCACCACTTCGACAGGCTGGTTGACGAACGTTTTGCGCGGATAAACGCCCAGCGCGCACTGCAAGCCGTTCAGGTCAACCCGGTAGCCGCCGCTAATCCTACCGAGGACATCGGGGTACATGTCGTCGATCTGCGCGATTTCGCCGTAGGCGACAAGCGCGCTGGTATCGGGCAGCGCCGGGGGAGCCAGTCTCGCAGGGGCAAAGTCGTTCAGAGCGAGCAGCGCGTCCGCCGGATTTTCTTCCTGAGAACCGATCCGCCGCTGAAGCGCCAGCGCCATCTGCAAAATGGCGGCTATCGCGGTTAGCCACAGTAGGATAAACAGCGCAAGACTGGACGACCACTGACCGGTCAGGACAAGCGCCTCAGACAGCAGGACGTTGATGCCAATACTCAGCGCGAGCGCCAGCACAAACTGCGTGCCTCGCCCGGCTATTCCGAAGAACCGGATGACCGCCATACCGGGGCAGATGAGAAGAAACCACAGCGTGACCACAGTGCGTACCGGCGTCGTCACTTCCTGAAAGATGACAACGCCGGTCGCCATCGCAGACAGGAGCAGGACGATTGACCAGCCTATCGTGCGCGTCATGAGCCTGCCAGTTGGAATATGACGGCGTCTTCGTTCTCATACAGGATTTCAAAGACAGGCGATTCGCGCAGCGCCTGTTCGATGTCGTCCAGAGAGCCGGTTGGCATTTCGCCCAGCATCTCGATTCCCGCTTTCTGACTGCGCGTGATGAATACATAGGCTGCGGCATACTGGTCATTGCTCAACCACGCGGCAAGAATTGGGGCGGGCGCGGCAAGCACTCGTTGAATTGCCATCGGGTCTTCACGGTCGATGGCGACGTAGGTGAAATATTCATAGTTGCGAAACTGCGATGGATAGTTGCGCGCCCCTTCGACCAGGAGCGAGTTCGGCGGGGCGATGTTATAGAGGAATTCCGAAGCCGCTACTTCGTTTGGCGTGAAATAATACTGACGCTCCTTGCCATAATAGGCGAACAACAGCCCCACGAGCAGCCCGGCGCTGACCACCACCAGCAGAACCTGCGACAGCCGTCCACGACCGGACGTCAGGGTTGGAAACAGCGCCGACGCGGCGAAGTAGGCGAGAAAGGGCAGGGCGAAAAAGTACACGCGGAACAACATCTCGCCGCCGTAAAAGCTGACCGCCAGAATGGAAAAGGGCGCGATCACCAGCAGCAGCATGTGCAGGTCGAGATAGCCTTTTCGCATTCGCCGGATCACGCCGAGTACGAACAACCCCAGGATTGCCGCGGTCAAGCCGCGACCCATGTAGGCGACAAGCTGCTGACCGGGGCTGGCGATGGCGAGATTAATCAGCGTGCCCTCGATGTTACTGAAGATTTGACCGAAGGCTTCGACAATACTTTCCAGCACAGCGCGTGCGTAAGTGACCGCGGGAAAAATAATCCATGTCACCGCCAGAATGAGAAAGAGAATCGGCAGGCTGCGCGCGCTGCACAAGCCGAACATCACCAGCAGCGTCACCGAAGCAATCGTCATCAACGGGGTAAGCTGGTGGCTGGATGCCACCGCCAGGAACAGGATGATGACGACCATCAGCAAGCCGACGCGCTGCTCAGGCTGCGACGGCGTGCGGATGTCACTCGCGGGGATGCGGTAGCCTGCCAGCCGACGCAGGATGCCCGAAACCCAGCCGGGGAGCCGCGATGAGTTTCCCGCGATCCAATATGAGGGCTGCTGGCGAAACCAGTTCAAACAGATCGCCAGGATCATCAGATGCAGGAAAAAGTTGAGCGCCTGGGGCGAGAAGTAGTCCTGACCGACCCAGTTGGCAATGAAGAAAAGCCAGATGCTGACCCAGATCACGCGGCGATCTGTCGTGGCGGTGCGGAAAATGAGCAGCAGAGCGCCGAGATTGATCAGATTGAAGAAAACAGGCGCCCAGGCGGCATAGCGCAGCGTGTCCAGCCCGGTAAGCTGGGTTAAGAGCGCATTGGCAGTAAAGAAGCCGGGCCAATTGTGATAGACGCCCAGAATGTCGATGGTTGGATCGACCACGCCGTAACGTTGAATGAAGTCGATAATCCCGACGTGCTTCCATGCCCACGAGTAGCGCAGCGTGCCGTAGAGCAACACCGGCGTTCCATGAATGATGACGATCAGGGTGACGACATGGAGAAATAAAATCGCCGGACGCAGTGGCTGGGCGTGGACGCTGATGGCAAAGCTGAGGATCAGCAAACCGAGCGCGGCATAGATTGGCAGCGGTAAGAGCGTGACCAACCCCAGATCGCCCAGGTTACGCAGGTTGATACTGGGCAGCGCGGCAAGCCACAGGATGATGGCGGCGGCGACGAGCAAAAGCGCTTCAAATATGGCAAGCCAATCGCGGTAGGCGCGCGTTTGGGTGCCAGACTGCCAGACGATGGTTTCTCTTTCGGCTTGCACGCGGTCGTAACCCGTTAGGATTCGTTTACATACTGTAGCATAGCGCCAACGTTCCTCATGATCCATAAGGAATGATGCGCGTAGTGGCTGGATTTTGTGAGATTTGCCGACACATGATGCAGCCAGCACAGCAGGACAAGCGGGCGAACGGGGATCGCTTCCCCCGGCAGCGCCGCGCCGGACTGATCGATCAGGCGCTGTTCGTCGGGTGACCACGCGCCTTCACGCGCTGCTTCCCGGATAATGTCGGCAAGCTCGCGCCGCTGAACATGCATTCGGGACGATAACAGGAACAGCGGCAGGTCAAGCGCCTGCAAGCCCGACGGACTGGCAAGCTCCCAGTCCACTATTCCTGTTACACGCCCATCGTCGGCAGAAACGAGGATATTTTCCGGGACGTAATCCCTGTGTGACCAGCCAACCGCCAGGGTGCGACCGCGAAGCGCCGCAGCCAGTTCCTCTGACAGCCGCTGCGCCGCCGTTTCCACGAGCGCCGCGGACAAGCGACCGCCCTCTATCCCGCGGAGAATGGTCAGCGGCTTTTCAATCCAATCATCCATCATCACGCCGTCGAACAGCCTGGGCTTGGCAGTCAGTCGGTGCAGATCGAGAATAGCGCTCGCGGCGTTTTCCTGAATTCGCTGCCGCCTGGCGGGATCGGGGAGCAGGGTATCCGCGCCCACGCCCTGAAGCATCGATTCGACAAAATAGGCTTGTCCCGACACTTCACCGTGCGCCAGCGGTGTTGGCGTCTGGCGACTCCACGCGGCGGCGCGAGCGTCCGCGCGCAGTTCAGTGAGCATGGTCTGCTGGTGGCGCTGGCGTGTGATCGCCGCGTCGCCGCGCGGCAGGCGAATAATCGCGGCGGGCGGCTGGTTCGCGGGACCGACGCGGACGACGACCACATCGTTTAGCGTCTTGACGGCGGCTTGTCCTTGCCACGTGGTCGGTGGCGCGCTGCCGGGCTGCGCCGGGATGCGCGCGAGAACTGCGGGAATGACGGCGCGCGCGTCGTCGGTCGCGCCGCGCTGCTGCCAGGCTCGCCGCGCTTTCTCCGAAACGGCGCGCGCGTACAGCGGCGCTGTCATCTGCGGCAGCCAGAGCGCGCGGAGCGCCGTCGCCAGCAGGATCGCCGCGACCACCGTCTGGCTGAGCAGCCATGCGAGACCAACCCCGGCAATGCCGTAGAGGGGGAGCAGCCACAGACTGAGGAGGATGACCGGGATGCCGAGACCGGCGTTCACGGCGATGATGCGCCTGCCGTGACCCTGCACGCGCGCGATGCTGACGTAAATGGTCGTGACGATGTTCGGCAGCGCCGAGAGGCAGAGGAGCCGAAGGACGGTGATGGCTTCGTCGGCATAGGTCTTGCCAAAAAGCTGCAATACAAGGGGCGCGCCGAGCATCATCAGGATGACCGCGACAGCGACCAGACGCAGCGTTTGCCTGAACACCTGATAGCTGTAAACGCCGAGCTTCGATGGGTTTCCGGCGGCTTCCGTCACGAATGCCATGCCCATCTGGCGGCTGACCAGATAGAGCGAGTAAGCAACCTGCCACGAGAGAAAGTAGTAAGCGTTGGCGCTCGCGCCGGCGCGATCCAAAATCAGCAGGGGAATGACGCTGGTGGTGACGTTGGAAAACAGCGAGGCGATAGAGTCCCCGGCGGCAAGCCGGACGATCTTTCCAATTCGGATCGGCGCTGCCTGCCCCGAGGTCTGCTGAATGTGTCGGGGAATCAACCGCCGGAAGATGAGCAGATTCACCGGCGGGAGCATCACCACGACCGCGAGCGTCCACGACGCAAAGACACCGTACTGCGGCACGATGACGGCAAACGCAATCAGCAGCCCGATTTTGAGAACGGAATAAATGAGGTTTTCGACAGGGACCCAGATCGCCTGCCGCAGCCCGATGAGCGCGCTGTCCTGCAGGACGAAGATGCCCCAGGTCGCGGCGGCGAACGCAAAACCCAGCGTGAGCGCCGGGGTTGACGCCAGGAGCGCCAGCGGGTGCGACCCCAGTTTCTCTCCGAGAATGAAGAGGAGAGCCGCGACCACGGCAGTCGCGCTGCTCAGCGTGTAGGCAGTGAGAATGACGCGCCGCGTCGCTTTATGGGCGGTCGGGATGGTGCGGTTGAGCACGTCGCTCATGCTGAGCTGCGCGATATTGGCAAGCAAAACCATTGACGAGATGATCGCCGAATTGACGCCGACGACTTCCGTGCTGTAGGTGCGCGCCGCCAGAATCCAATACAGCATCCCCAGCGCCGACGTGACGCCGGCGCTAAAAATCAGCGCGTAGCCGTTGCGATACACAGGCAGGCGCAGATGCGCGATGACGCGCGTGAGCGCCGAGTGTTGAATAGCGGGTGCGGACACAGTCAGGCTCTTTGGCGGTTACACGCCGCGACGCGATGCAAACCATCGCGGGACGCGAGCGGCGGTCGGAAGGCGCGCGTCACGAGCAGCTCTCGCTGGGGTCGGCTTTGCGCTGCCAGATGCGAACGTAATCGACGACGAACTCGCTCGGAAAAACGGTGGACGAGTCCGGCGGTCCGCCCCAGTCCCCGCCGACCGCGAGATTAATCAGCAGGTACATCGGTGTCGTCCACGGCGATTCGGGTGTGTAGCGCCAGACTTCCGTACCGTCGAGGTACCAGATGATCAGGTCTGGCTGCCAGTCGACGGCGAACGTGTGCGCGCCCTCCGCGAGTTCGGGGTCGTACCATTCCCAACCATCGCTGGATCGCTCGCCATTTTCATCGAGAAACTGAACGTGCATTTCCAGCGTTTCCGGCTGGTTTCCAAGAATCTCCACCATGTCGATTTCCGGTTTCGAGGTGTGATCCTCCGGCAGAAGCCAGATCGCCGACCAGAGACCTTGCCCACTGGGAGGGTCTGCGCGCACCTCGACGTAGCCGTATTGAAAGATGAACTTGCCCGGCGCGTTGGTATCCGACTCGCTGCGTCCGGTCGTCACCATGCCGGACGTGTAAGCATAGGTCTCGCCGTTGGTCGCTTCCTCGACGGTTTCTTCGCGTGCTTCTAAGCGCAGGGCGCCTCCCCGCACCGACACGTTATCGGGGAGATACCACTGATCTTCGCCCGATCCTTCGTTCGTGCATCCCTCCCAATCCCACCAGTAGCAGGTCACCCAGTTCTCCGTGTTGAGCCTTTGACCGGGGAAATTATCCTGAAACACCAGGTTCCACCCGTCTGGATTTTCTTGCGGCTGTAAGGTGTCGCAGTAGGCTGCCGACAGCGGCTGAAGGGCGACCACCATCACGAGCAGCGCGATTCCGACGGCAGACCGACGAAGCATGGTAATACCCGAAAAATAGTGCGTCCATTTCAACATAAGCGTTCCTCACGACGCTCAAGTGGAGAGTTTGTCTTCATCATAGCATCAAGCATCCTTGAAGCCGATGACTCGTTTGACAAGCGCGCGCAAGTTCCTGTCGAGGCGCGTGAACGGCAGCCGTTCCAGCCGGTACTCCGCGTAGGCGTGAGGCTCCGCCCCGATCTGTTCCTTGAAATGCGCCAGCGATTCAGACGATCCCGTTTCGCCCAGGTGATAGGCGCGGCAGCCCGCGTTGCAGGCGTCCTCAATCGCGAGGCGATCCAGCAGCATATTCGCGCGGCTCGGACCCGCCAGCGCCTTGTTCATGACGCTCCGCGTGGAATGGGCGTTGCGCGACTGCAAGACGATCATCGCGGCGGCAGGCTCATTATCGACCCATGCCACCCACAGGCGAAAGGCGTCTCCCATAAACCGCGCGATGTTTTGAAGCTTGCGAAGCGGGTCGCGCCGCTCGCCGCGCCAGCGCGCCAGCCAGGGCGGTTCGTTTTGCTGGGCTGCCCAGCGCTCCAGCGACTGAAGGTAAAGCTGGTAATACACCGGGAGTAACCGCCCGGTGGTGTCAAGCTCGACCACGATGCCCGATTTTTCGGCTTTGCGGA
>CALMDI010000788.1 GCA_937864975.1 uncultured Chloroflexota bacterium
GAGAACAGCAGCACGGTTCGCACCGCGCCCAGGCTGGCGATGCCGAGGTCGGGCAACACCACCACGTCAGCCGCGTGCCGCGCCGCTTCAATGGCGGAAATCGGCGCGAGGTCGATCTCGCCGTTCATGAGCGCGCGGTTGAGCTGCGACGGCACGCCGCGCACGAACTCCACGCTCACGTCGTCCAACCGTTCCGCCAGATCGTAGTGAAACGGCATCGTGTTCAGGTAATCGATCAGTCCAATTCGCAGGGTCATTGCAGTTCCTGAGGCTTTTAGCCGTTGGCGATTAGCGGTTAGCCAAAGGCGGTTTTGCATTTCGGGCTAATGGCTCAAAGCTCATCGCTAATTGCTAATACACCGCCAGTTCGTTGTAAACGGTGTCGCGTTCGACGGGCGTAAAACCTGCCGCGCGAATGTAATCGGTGAGCTGGCTCACGGTCATTTCCTGCGTCGTGCGCGCGCCCGCCTCGTGATAGATTTTCTCTTCGATGATCGTGCCGTCCATGTCGTTCGCGCCGAAGCTCAGCGCCACCTGCGCCAGTTCGGGTGTGAGCATGACCCAGTACGCCTTGATGTGCGGGATGTTGTCCAGCATCAGGCGGCTGATGGCGAGCGTCTTGATGTCGTCCACGCCGGTTGTCCACTGACGGTTCAGGCGGCGACCCAGATTGTTCTCTTCAGGATGAAATGCCAGCCCGATAAAGGTCTGGAAGCCGCCGCTTTTGTCCTGCTGCTCGCGCAGCGCGACCATGTGATGCACGCGGTGTTCGGGTTTCTCAATGTGCCCGTAGAGCATCGTGCAGTTGGTCTTCAAGCCAAGCTGGTGCGCCGCGCCGTGGATCGCCAGCCACGTTTCCATGTTGGCTTTCTCCGGGCAAATCTTGCGGCGCACGTCCCAGTGGAAAATCTCCGCGCCGCCGCCCGGCATACTGTCCAGCCCGGCGTCGATCAGGCGCTGCAAGACGACTTCATGCGACAGCCCGGTTAGCTGCGCGAAGAAGTCGATCTCGACCGCCGTGAATGCCTTCAGGTGAATGTGTGGGAACTCGCGCTTGAGCACGCGCAGCACGTCCTCGTAATACTCGAAGCCGAGGTTGGGATGCAGCCCGCCGACGATGTGAAATTCGCGCACGCCCGCTTCGACGGCGGGGCGCACGCGCGGCGGAATTTGCTCCGGCATATAGGTGTACGCGCCCTCTTCCTCGTCGCCGGTGCGGGCGAAGGAGCAGAAATTGCAGTGGAACGCGCAGACGTTCGTCGGGTTGATGTGACGGTTCTTGTTGAAGTAGACTTTGTCACCGTGCAGGCGGCGGCGCACGACCTGCGCCAGCTTGCCCAGCTTAATCACGTCGCGCTGGTCAAACAGCCACACGCCGTCGTCGTAACTCAGGCGCTCGCCCGCGTACACTTTGTCGGTTATCGTCGTCCAGTGACTCATGGAGCGTTTCCTGTCATCGTCGTTCGGGATCGCTTACATTCACCACATTCAGAATGTTCTGAATTTCACGATCTATTCTGATTATAGGGTATTTTAGAAGCGGTGTAAAGCGATTTCCATCGATTCTATCCGTCGTCTAATGGGGATAAGAGCCATGCTGCCCACCCCTCCATTATCACCCCAAATGACCGTGCGCGCCCTTCAGCATTTAGGGGTTTCGCCCGCCGACCCCGACCTCGCGCTGTTGGATCGGCTGATCGCCGCTTATATCCGCAGGGTGCCGTGGGAGAGCGCCTTTCGCATTGCCAAGCGCGCCCGCACGGCAGACACCGCCGCCTGCCCGCGTTTTGCGGAGGAGTTCTGGACCGACGCCACCGAGCGGGGCGGCGGGGGCACCTGCTTCGAAAGCAATTACGCATTTTTCAGCCTGCTCCGCGCGCTCGGCTATGAAGGCTATCTCACGGTCAACAACATGGACGATTTCGTGGGCTGCCACACGGCTATCGTCGTCAAGCTGGACGGCGAGCGGTGGCTTGTGGACGCGGGGTATCCGCTGCATCTCGCGCTGCCGATTCGCGAAGAGGTCACGCGGCGCGAAGGACCGTTCCATACCTATACCATCACGCCGAGCGGCACGCGCGCCTATACTCTGACGCGCGACCGCCATCCCTCGCCCTACATCTTCACGCTCATCGATGCGCCCGTCGATGAGGCGGCTTACCGGGGGGCGACAATTGCGGATTACGGGCAGGATGGCTTGTTCCTCGACAAGCTGGTGATTAACAAAGTGGTCGACGAGCAGTTGTGGCGCTTCAACAGCGCCGAGTCTTCTTCGCATCTCCAGCGGTTTGAAAACGGAACCCGCATCGACACGCCGATGGAAGGCGACGTCGCGGCGGCGCTGGCGTCGCGCTTCGGGGTGGACGAAGCGACCGTGCGCGCGGCGCTGGACGTGCTGGCAGCCAAGCGGAATTAATGCCATTTGACCGCCAAGACGCCAAGAGCGCCATATGAAGTTAGATTGTAGGGGCGCACCGCCGTGCGCCCTCTTGGTATTCATTTGTATGCGCTACGCTTTTGCGATTCAAATCCTCATACCCTTGACCGATTGATGCCTCTCTTTACAGCCTTCCCTCGCACGCCTATACTGACCGCCTGAAACAGAATCACCACGAAGGGCTGAGCACACTGATGACGCTTCCACGCCCGACCGGAATGCGGGCGTTTACCTTCGTCTGGGCAGGGCAGCTTGTGTCGCTGCTGGGCACGGGCATGACCCGCTTCGCGCTGGCGGTCTGGGCATACGAGCTTAGCGGGCAGGCGACGGCGCTCGCGCTGGTCGGATTTTTCTCGATAATGCC
>CALMDI010000789.1 GCA_937864975.1 uncultured Chloroflexota bacterium
GACGGCTGCTCAGTCGAAGGGAGACAGGGGCTACATTGAGACTTGACGGGGGCGGTACTGAATCGCCTCGGCGACGTGCTGGACTTCGATGAGGTCCGCGCCGCCGAGGTCGGCAATGGTACGGCTGAGCTTCAAGACGCGGTGGTAGGCGCGCGCGCTGAGCTGCATCCGCTTGACGGATAGCTCAAGCAATTGACGCGCTTCGGTGGTCAGCACGCACAACTGGCGCACCTCGCCCGCGTCCATGTCGGCGTTGGCGTACAAGTTGCGCCGCCCCGCAAAGCGCATCCGCTGGCGCTCGCGCGCCTGCTCCACACGCTCGCGGACGACGGCGGAAGACTCGCCCCGCGCGCTGCCAAGCAGCTTGTCGTAATCGACGCGCGGCACGTCGACGTGAATATCGATGCGATCCATCAACGGACCGGAGATTTTGCTCTGGTAGCGCTGGATCATCATCGGCGTGCAGGTGCAGGCGCGCACCGGATCGCCGTAATAGCCGCACGGGCAGGGATTCATGGCGGCGACCAGCAGAAAATTCGCCGGGAACGTCAGGCTGCCCTTCGCGCGGCTGATGGTGACGATTTTGTCTTCAATCGGCTGGCGCAGGACTTCCAGCACTTTCGCCGCGTACTCGGTAAATTCGTCCAGGAAGAGGACGCCGCGGTGGGCGAGGGTCACTTCGCCGGGGCGCGGCAGCGTGCCGCCGCCGATCAACCCCGCCTGACTGGTCGTGTGGTGAGGCGCGCGGAACGGGCGCGTCTGCACAAGCGGGTGATCGCCCCGCAAGAGATCGGCAACCGAGTAGATGCGGGTCACTTCGAGCGCTTCGTCCGGCGTCAAGCGCGGCAGGATTCCCGGCATGGCGCGCGCCAGCAGGGTTTTGCCCACGCCCGGCGAGCCGGAGAGCAGCACGTTATGGTTGCCCCCGGCGGCGATTTCCAGCGCGCGCTTGACAAGCTCCTGCCCACGAATGTCTGCGAAATCCACAATGCCATCGGGAACGCCGTTCGCGCCGTTGGAATGAACGGCAGCCAAGTGCGGCGCGATGGGCGCAAGCCCGTACAGGTGCTCGACCAACTGCCCAAGCGACTGCACCGGAATGACGGTGATGCCGCCGACCAGCGCCGCTTCGTTCGCGTCGTCTTCCGGGATATACACGGTCGTCAAGCCATTTTCGCGCGCGGCGTGCGTCATTGCCATGACGCCCTGCGCGTGGCGCACGCTGCCGTCGAGGGACAATTCACCGATAAACAGCGCCTTGTCCACGCTGGTCAGAGGGATCTGATCGGTTGCCGCCAGCACGCCGACGGCGATGGCAAGGTCGTAGATGGGTCCGTGCTTTGGCAGGTCTGCCGGACTCAGATTGACCGTATAGCCTTTCGCGGGAAATTGAAGTCGGGAATTTTTAATCGCCGCTCGCACGCGCTCGCGGCTTTCCTTGACGGCGTTATCCGGCAAGCCGACGAGGGTGAAGGTTGGAATCTGCGCGCGCGGGTTGAAGTCGGTTTCGACCTCGACAATACAGCCGTCCAGCCCAATGAGCGCACACGCCCGCACAATTGCCAGCATCCGTCATCTCCGTCGTGAGTTCGTCCGCGCGAAAGTATAGACGGTGCGGCGCGATTGTGTCTACGCCTGCGGTGATGGCGCGGGGTGGCTCTCCCTTGTCAAAGCGTTGGCTGCGCGTGTAAGATGCTCGTGAGACACAGGCAGCAGGAGCGTCATGGACACCGCCATCACCGCGCAGCCGGAGCCCAAGCCGACGACCGACCGGCAGGGGCACCCAATCACCTACATCGCGCCCACCAGCGGCTGGGTGTCGCTCCAATTGCGCTCGGTGTGGCAGTACCGGGAAGTGCTGTACTTCCTGATCTGGCGCGACCTGAAGGTGCGCTACAAGCAGACGCTTCTCGGCGCGTCGTGGGCGATCATTCAGCCGGTCGTGACGATGATCGTCTTCAGCGTGTTCTTCGGCAACCTGGCGAAGATGCCGTCCGACGGAATCCCCTACCCGATCTTCAGCTTCGCCGCGCTGCTGCCGTGGCAGTTCTTCGCCAACAGCTTGACGAAAGCCGCCAACAGTCTGGTCGGCAACGCCAACCTGATCCAGAAGGTTTACTTTCCGCGGCTGGTCGTGCCGCTTTCGGGTGTGGTCGGCAGCTTTCCCGATTTCGTGCTGGCGTTTCTGGTACTGGTCGTGTTGATGCTCTATTACGGCATTTTCCCCACGCTGGCGTCGCTCGCGTGGCTGCCGTTTTTCCTGCTGCTGGCAACGATCACCAGCCTCGGCTTTGGCTTGTGGCTGGCGGCGCTCAACGCGCAATATCGGGACGTGCGCTACATCGTGCCGTTTCTGGTTCAGGTGTGGCTGTTCGCAACCCCGGTCGTCTACCCGGCGAGTCTGCTCACCGAGCCGTGGCGCACGCTCTATGGGCTGAATCCGATGGTCGGCGTGGTCGAAGGCTTCCGCTGGGCGCTGCTAGGCAGCGGCAATCCGCCGGGTCCAATGGTCGCCCTGTCGACGCTGGTGGCGGTAGGGGTGTTGATCTCCGGCGCGTTTTATTTCCGCCGCGTGGAAAGAACGCTGGCAGATGTGGTCTAACGCTGTGAAAGACGCTGCCGAATGAGCGAGACTGCTATTCGCGTCGAGGGGCTTGGGAAGCGCTATCACATCGGGCGAGTGCGCCGCACGACCCGCTCGCGCGGCTACGCGACGCTGCGTGACACGGTGACGGATACTCTGCGCGCGTCCATCGGCAGACTGCGCGGCGCGAACGGCAACGGCGCGGCGGAGGGCACGTTCTGGGCGATCCGCGACATTTCGTTCGACGTGCCTCAGGGCGAGGTCGTCGGGCTGATCGGGCGCAACGGCTCCGGCAAAAGCACGATCCTGAAAATCCTCTCGCGCATTACCGAGCCGAGCGAAGGCACCGCCGAAGTGCATGGGCGCGTCGGGTCGCTGCTGGAAGTGGGCACCGGCTTTCACCCGGAGCTTACCGGGCGCGAGAACGTGTATCTCAGCGGCGCGATCCTCGGCATGAAACGCGCCGAAATCACCCGGAAGTTCGACGACATCGTCGCGTTCGCCGAGGTGGAGCGCTTCATCGATACGCCGGTGAAGAACTACTCGTCGGGCATGTACGTGCGCCTCGGGTTCTCGGTGGCCATCAACGTGGAGCCCGACGTGCTGCTCGTCGACGAGGTGCTGGCCGTCGGCGACGAGCAGTTCCAGCGCCGCTGCGCCGAGAAGTTCGCCGAGCTGCGCGGTCAGGGCCGCACCATCGTCGTCGTCTCCCACGCTCTCGGCAGCGTGCGATCGATGTGCGACCACGCCGCCTGGCTCGATCACGGCCAGCTCCGCTCGACCGGCACGGCCAGCCAGGTGATTGACGACTACCTCGAGACGGTGCACACCGACCGGGTGGACGAGCCGGCGGGGGTGGGCACGCGGTGGGGGAGCGGCGAAGGGCGCATCGAGCGCATCGAGGTGCTCGACGCCGACGGCACCCCGACCTCCAAGGTGCACACCGGCGACAGGGTG
>CALMDI010000790.1 GCA_937864975.1 uncultured Chloroflexota bacterium
ATTTTAGCATAGCCAAAATCCGAACGCCAGCCCTATTTTCGCGCCACGATCACCGTGGCGACGCTGCGCGGGCACGCTTCCTGAAGGACTTCCGCGGCAAAGCCATAGGGCGCGAACAGGGCTTCAATCGCGGTCTGGGGCGTCTCCACGCCGCGCTGCCCGGTGATGCGGTACAACCATTCGATTGTACCCACCAGCGCGTCACCGCCCGTCAGCACGGCATTCGGTACGATGACGAAGCGACCGTCAGGCTGTAAGACGCGGTAAACCTCGCGCAGGGTTTCGGACGCCAGGATGAACTCGGCGGGAAACGTGCTCACGACCGCGGCAAATGCAGCATCCGCATAGGGAAGCCGCTGCGACATGCCCCGCGAGAGGCGTACCGGCAGCCTGTGCTGGCGCAGCTTTCGGCTGGCAATGCGCCCCATGTAGGGCGAGAGGTCATGCCCTAGCGCCTGATAGCCTGCGTTGTGAAGGTCGATTTGAAGATCGCCCGTGCCGTAGGCAATTTCGAGAACGCGCGCCCCCCGTTCGGCGTTGAGGTGGTTCAGCGCCGTTCGCTGCCAGCAGCGCCACGCGCCGAGCGATACGGATTTACTCACCGTGTCATACGTGAAGGCGAACTCATTGTAGAGCAGCCGAAAGCCAAACTGGACGAGCTTCCACCACGGCTTCAGCATCGTCGCCGTTCAGCCGCGCAGCGCTTGAAGAATAACATCCGGCTTGTCGGTGATGATGGCATCAACGCCGAGACTGCGAAGCTCCGCGGCGCGCGCAGGGTCATTCACCGTCCAAGTGTTGACCCGATAGCCGTCGCGCTTGATATCGACCATAACCGAGGCGTCGATCATCGTCTGGCGCGGGTGTCGCGCTTCGTGCGGCACCGTTTGAATAAGCTCCCAATCGTTCGACCGGGTTTCTTCCGAATAGAGAAAGCCTATCGGCACTTCAGGTGCGATGGCGCGAAACGTTTTGAGAATTTCGGAGCTGAAGGATGAGACGATGACCCGGCTTTCCAGCCCAAACGAGCGGATAGAGTCCGCGACTGCCTGCTCCGTGCCCGGTAGCATGTTCCGGTCGGCTTTAACTTCGACGTTGATGTAAAGGCGCTGCCCAACCGCCTGGAAAACCTCGTCGAGCGTGGGAATGCGCGCGCCTTTGTAGGGTTCTAAGCGGTGGCTCGCGTCGAGCGCTTTCAGATCGGCAAGGGTCTTGTGGTAAACGCATCCGCTGCCGCCGGTGGTGTGATCCACTGTCGCATCATGAATCACGACCAGATGGCGGTCGGCGCTCAGCCACACGTCCAGCTCAATACCGTCCGCGCCCTGATCCGCGGCAAGCTCGAATGCCGGAAGCGTGTTCATCGGCGCGTAGGCGCTTGCGCCGCGATGCCCGAAAACCAGCGTCCGCCCCTGATACCAGTTATCCAACAGTCCCATTCGCTGCCCTACTTTCGCGCCGCGATCTGAAGGTCGTCGTTCTCCACCCGAACCGCATAGGTTTTGACGGGGACGAACGCCGGTGGAGCCAGCACCTTGCCATCCCGAACATCGAAGCACGCGCCGTGTTTCACGCACTCCAGAGCGTACCCGTCAAGGGTGCCTTCGGACAAGGGATATTCCTCGTGCGTGCAGTTGTCTTCGACCGCGTAGAATTCGCCATCGACGTTGAACACGACAATCCAGTGCCGACCCAGTTCCACGACGAGGCGCTCGCCCGGCGGTAAGTCTTCGACTTTGGCAATCGTCACGAAATCGGACATGCGTTATTCATCCTCGTCCTGAGTCCGGTTCCACTCGGCAAGCCCATAGGCGCCGACCTTGAGCACTTTGAGCGACAGCAGCGCGCATTTGATTCGATTCATCGACAGCGAAATGCCGAGCAGGTCGAAAATATCTTCTTTGGCGATATGGCGTAATTCATCGAGCGTTTTGCCGACAATTTCCTCGCTCAGCATCGACATCGACGCCTGACTGATCGCGCAGCCCTCGCCTTCCCAGCCCACTTCTTGCACGCGGTTCTGTTCATCCACGCGCAGGGTCAGGTGCAGGCGGTCGCCGCACAGGGGGTTGTTGCCCTCGAAATCGATGTCGGCAGGCTGCAGCAGCCCGTGATGCCGCGGGTTCTTCGCGTGATCCAGAATCTGCTCGCGATACATATCGTCAAACATAGCCGTCTCTCCCGGCAAAATTATAGCGTGAACGCCGTCTTTGCCTTGTAAAGCCCCTCGATCAGCGCGTCGATTTCCGTGAAGGTGTTGTAAAGATAGAAGCTCGCGCGGGCGCTGGCGGGTATTCCGAGCACGTCATGCAGCGGCTGCGCACAGTGATGCCCCGCGCGAACGGCAATGCCCTGCCCGTCGAGCAACTGCGCCACGTCGTGCGCGTGGATGCCCTGCATGGAGAACGTCGCCACCGCGCCTTTCTTCTCCGCGTCCGGTCCGTAGAGCGTGATCCCCGGCACTTCCGCAAGCCGGTCGAGCGCGTAGACGGTCATCGCCTGCTCGTGCGCGTGGATATTTTCCATGCCAAGCGCCGACAGGTAATCGACCGCCGCGCCAAGCCCAATCGCTTCGGCAATCGCGGGCGTTCCCGCCTCGAACTTGTACGGCAGTTCATTCCACGTGCTGCCTTCCAGCCGCACGCGGGAAATCATATCGCCGCCGCCCATCCACGGCGGCATGGCTTCGAGCAGGTCGCGCCTGCCGTACAACACGCCGATCCCGGTGGGTCCGATCATCTTGTGCCCGCTGAAGACGAAGAAATCACAGTCCAGCGCCTGCACGTCGACAGGCATGTGGGGCACCGCCTGCGCGCCATCGACCAGTATGAGCGCCCCCGCGTCGTGCGCCTGACGCGCCATCTGTGCGACCGGGTTAACCGTGCCAAGCACATTGGAAACGTACATCACGGTCACCAGCTTGACCGGCTCCTCGCGTAAAATCTGCGCGTAGGCGTTGAGGTCGAGCGTGCCATCGGGCAATACGGGGACGTAGCGAATGTGAACCCCTTTTTCCGCCGCCAGCATTTGCCACGGCACGATGTTGGAGTGATGCTCCATCTGCGTTGAGACGACGACATCGCCCTCGCTCAGGTTCGCGCGCGCCCACGTCTGCGCGACGAGATTTATGCCCTCGGTCGTGCCGCGCGTGTAGATGATCTCACGCTTGCTCGGCGCGTTGATAAATTTCTTGACCTTGATGCGCGCTTCCTCGTAGGCAAAGGTCGCCGCTTCGCTCAGCTTATGGATGCCGCGATGCACGTTGGCGTTGTAGCGACGGTAGTAGTCGTCCAGCGTGTCGATGACCTGATTCGGCTTCTGGCTCGACGCGGCATTGTCGAGATAAATCAGCGGCACCCCCGTATGATGCTCCTGATGCAGAATCGGGAAATCGGCGCGCACCGCGTCGACATCATAGGGCATCCCATTCGACGGCTGCGGATTCATGAACTTTTGCCCTTCACTAATATCTCTCACGGACACGCCGAAAGCCTGTCCCACGCTAGAGAGGCTTCCGAAGAATAAACGCGACGGCTGGAATTAAAATCTCGTTTGCCAGCCAGACGCGCGTCAGGAAATGCAGGCGAAAATGAGTGTCTTTGGTCGCCGCAAGCTCAAAGCCTGAATTCTGAATCAGCTTCTTCATCCCGCGAAACGTCAGCGGATACAGCCCCGCATCGGCGTAACTGCGGACGCGAGTGCCGACCTTGCGACGCTTGACTGTTTTCCGCAGAAATTTCGCCAGCGGGAACGGGAAATAATGAAAGGGCTTGAACCCATGACCCGCGTGCGGATTGAACCACGGCGGAATCAGAATATAGGCAAAGCCGCCCGGTTTCGTCACCCGAAACATCTCATCGAGGCTGTGCTGGCGCGCGCCCGGCGGAATATGCTCGAAAACGCCGCGCGAGATGGCGAGGTCGAAGGTGTTATCAGGAAGCGGAATCTGGCTGGCATAGGCTTTAACCGCCCGCGTCCAGAACTGTGAGTTCGCATAAGAGGGATCGAGATTCACTGCAAAGGTGTGTCGCAGATCGCTCAGGGTTTTGCAGAATTCGCCGCGCGCGCCGCCGACATCCAGTACCGACTTCCCTTCCAGCGACAGAAACTCCTCTATCTCACCGATCAGGACTTCGGCAAAATACAACCGCATCGCGACCATGTTGCTGCCTTCGTAGCGATGCCAGTTGTAGTACCAGAGTTTACGGTAATGCTCTAAAAGCGCAGCCTCCTGCCGTTTCACAATCTGGCGACCTCTCCGAGATTCCAAACTCTATGAGACGACTACTCAGCATTACAAGAAAGGCGCGCCCATTACCCGGAATGGCACGCGCCCCTGGGGTTCTTGACTACACGAAGCCTACGCCCCGGTCGTCTCGACCGAGTGCCCGACGATCTTCGCCTGAAGCGACTGGTACAGACGGTCGCGCACGCGCTCGAACGGGATACGCGCCAGCAGCTCATCGAAGAAGCCTTCGATGACCATGAGTTCCGCCTCGGCGCGCGGAATGCCACGACTCATGAGGTAAAAGACGGGCTGCTCTTCGAGCATTCCGAACGTCGCCGCGTGCGTGCAGCGCACGTCGTCGGCTTCGATCTCCAAGCCGGGGATGCCGTCCATACGCGCGTCGTCGCTCAGGACAAGATTGCGGCTCGCCTGAAACCCGTCGATCTTCTGCATCTTGGGCTGCGCCTTAATCATGCCCTGCCAGACGGTGCGCGCCGTGTCTTTCGCCGCGCCTTTGAACAGCAGGTCCGAGCGCGTCAGCGGCGCGTTGTGGTTTTGCTGCGTGTCGTGGTCGAAAAGCTGGTCGGTGTCCGCGAAGAACATGCCGGACATGCGCGCGAAGGCGCCCTGCCCGTCCAACTCGATTTCCAGATAGTCCTTGGCGAGCGCGCTGCCGAACGTACCGATAATCCAGTCGAGATTCGAATCGCGTCCAACACGCGCGCGCTGATGATTAAACTCGAACGTCTGGCGATTCCAGTCTTGCAGCGCCACGTATTGCAGGTTCGCGTTATCGCCCAGCAGCAGTTCCGTCGCGCCAATATAGGCGGATTGGCGCTCGCCGGATGCCGAGAGGTAATCGACCAATACCGTCGCCTGCGCGCTATCCTCGACGACCACCAGCACGTGACCGAGGGTGGCGCCGTCTTTCGTATTGTGCATCACAACGTGCATCGGCACGTTCGCCGCCACGCCGCGCGGCACGTAGATAAACACGCCGTGCGTCCACAGCGCCGCGTGAAGCGCCGCGAACTTGCCGTCGCCCGGCAACACCGCTTTCGTCATCAGGTTCGGGCGCACCAGCGCTTCGTGATCGCGGCACGCCGTTTGCAGGTCGGTGAAGATAATTCCCTGACGCTCAAGCGCTTCGGGCAGCTCATAATGGACGACTTTGCCGTCGACAAAGACGATAAAACCGCCCTGCCCCTCACTCACGAGCGGCTCCAGATTCGCGGCGGGAACTGCTTCCAGCCGCGCGCCGTTGGGCTG
>CALMDI010000791.1 GCA_937864975.1 uncultured Chloroflexota bacterium
GAGCGTATCGAGCTTCCTGCGGATTATGGAGCCGAGCAACACGCGCATCAACGAGCTGGTGAGGTCGGTCAAGGCGTACTCGGATATGGATCAAAGCCCGGTTCAGGAGGTGGACATTCACGAGGGGTTGGAGAGCACGCTGACGATGCTCAATCATCGCCTCAAAAGTGTGAACGTCACGCGCGAGTATGATCGGACGCTGCCGAAGCTGACCGTGTACGGCAGCGAGTTGAACCAGGTGTGGACGAATATCATCGACAACGCGGTCGACGCGATGGACGGAAAGGGCAGGCTGTGGGTGCGGACGCGACGCGAAGGTGACCGCGTGAAAGTGGAGATTGCCGACAACGGTCCGGGCATCCCCGCCGAAATACAGACGCGCATTTTCGAGCCATTTTTCACGACGAAGGGCGTGGGCGAGGGCACGGGGCTGGGGCTGGATATCTCCTACCGGATCGTCGTCGAACGCCACAAGGGGAGCATCCGTGTCGCCTCGCAGCCCGGCGATACCCGCTTTGAAGTCTGCCTGCCGATTGACGACGAGCTGTAAGCCAGCCTGATTCGATGTCGCGAGGATCGCGCGCGCAGGACGGTTGGTTACGCCCGCTGGCGCTTACAACCGCGCGGCTGGTCGGGCTGTTTAGTCTCCTCCTTCTGCTAACCCCCGTGGCAAGCCGCGCGCTGAACCTCGGCGCGGGCGAATTGGCTTACGAATCCGATCAGAGCGGCAACTGGGACATTTACCTTCTGGATCTGAGCACCGGGCTGCGCCGAAACCTGACGCGCTCGGCATGGAACGAGCGAACGCCCGCCTGGTCTCCCGATGGCAGCCAGCTTCTCTTTTACGCCGACAGCGACGCCGATATGGATGGCGAAATTTACCGCCTTGCCTGGGCAGGCGGCGAGGCGGAACGGCTGGCGGTGTCGGCGGGGAACAACTGGCGTCCGGTGTGGTCGCCGGATGGGCAGTGGATTGTGTTCCTGCGCGACTTTGGGCGCATCCGCGTGGTCGACCTGGACGGCGGCAACGAGCGCGCGCTCGGCTTTGGGTTCAGTCCATCGTGGTCGGCGGACAGCCGCTACGTGCTGTATTACTCCAACCGGGACAATGACCTGAACTCAGACGTTTACGCGGTGAGCCTGACCGGGAGTTTCCAGCGCAACCTGACCAACCACCGGGCGAACGATTGGTCGCCCGCGTGGTCGCCCGACGGACGCTATATCCTCTTTGTCTCGGCGCGCGATGGAAACGGTGAAATCTACCGCATGGAAGCGGCGTGCGTTCAATCGGCAGCGCCTTCGCAGACGTGCGGGCAGACGACGACGCGCCTGACGCAGAATGATACGAATGACAACATGCCTGCGTGGTCGCCCGATGGGGCGCGAATTGCGTACGTTTCGGAGCGCGAAGGCTACAGCGACCTGTACGTGATGGATGCCGACGGCGGGAATTTGCGGCGCGTCACGGACGGCGATGCGTATTATCAGTTTCCGGCGTGGCGACCGTGAGGAGAGCGGATGGCGGTCAGCGATCAGCCGTCAGCTTAAAGACAATTCAAAAACTTAACGCAGAGTCGCAGACATACAGAGGCGCAGAGGGTTATTTTGGCTGCCTGAAGTAGAGTTGTTGCGTTTTTTGCACGCTGCGGGTTCAAAACCCGCAGCTACAGTAAAAGCTGGAAACCTCTGAAGAGGTTGAAAACCGTTTCAGTCCCTTCAGGGACTTCTAGTTCTTACCTGTAGCCCGGAGTTTAAACTCCGGGCGGGGCGGCAGATTTACTCGTTGAGAAACGACTGATACAGGCGCACCGCGTGGTCGGCGGGGGAGCGATAGTATTCGTCCGGCGTCACGTCGAGCGCAACGCGGCGTGTCGCGAGTTGAACAGTGGGGCGCGTGGCGGCGAAGGCTTTCAGAACCTCCGCGTGCGGCTTGATCGATCCGTCGGGACGCACCAAGCCGAAGAAGCGCTCGTGTTTCGACTCTTTGCACGGCGGCATGTCCCACAATTCCCGCGCGTAATCGGCGAAGCACCAGACCATCGCGCCGGTCGCGCCCACCTCCACGAGCCGAGGCAGCACATCGGCTAAATACCGCGCAAGATCGTCTTCCGACGCCATGAACTGCGTGCGCGGCTTGCCATACGCTGTCCATTCCCAGACCTGAGACGGCTCGCCGGGCGGCGCGGTGCAGCCGCCAAATTCTTCCATCAGCGTGGGCTTGCCGCACAGCGCCGATGTGAGCGCGCAGGTAAACGGCACGAGGTCAGGGTCGAGCGGGCTTCGCGACCACGACAGATACATAGGATACGAGTGCATCACGGCGACATCGGTTTCGCCGTAAACATCGCTGACGCGCAGCCCGTTGTCTTCCAGCAGGCTGGCGATGTGCAATCCGCACGTCACCGGATGCGTCGGGTCGAGCGACTTGATAAGCTGTGTCATCTCCCGCACCCAGGCGCGCCCGGTCGCCGCGTCGGGTGGCTGGGCGAACAGGTCAGGCTCGTTGCCGAGATTCCACATCCAGAGGGCGGGATGATCTTTCAGGCGCTGGACAACCGTCGTCAGTAACAGCCGTTCGGCGTCGAGCGCCTGCGGGTCGGTGAACGGATTGCGGTAGCTGCCAGAAACGACCTTGCCCTGGCTGACAATCTGGCGAACGTGGGGCGATTGCGGCGGCGCGTCGGCGTCCAGCAGCCAGCGCGGCGACCAGTTCGGTCCGCTCATGTGCCCGGTGAAAAAGGTTACGTCCAGCTTCAAGCCGTTTTCGGCGGCAATGTCGCAGACCGTCGAGAGATCGTCCAGCGCGGTGGGTGAGACGGTGTCCGGGGTAGGCTGGAAGTCGTCCCACAACAGGAAGATACGGGCGACATTCAAGCCGAGGTCGCACAGAATAGCGAATTCCTCGCGCACTTCGCCGGCTTCAAAATTCGACCACCAGGTCATGGCTTTGCGGCGGGGCCAATAGTTCACCCCCAGGATGAAGGGATCGGACACGGCTGATTTCCTTTGTGGAATTGACGCGACGACAGGCACCGCAGCGTCATGCCTCTGCGACATCCTTACGTCTCTCAGGTGCTTCAGTTTCGAGCCGCGACCGCTTCGGGAACCGGCTCATACAGATAGCAGCGCACCCACCGGTCGTCGTTGAGCGGCGTCACGGGCGGCATCGCCTGACGGCAAATATCCATGACGTGCGGGCAGCGCGGCGCGAACGGGCAGCCGTTACCCACGGCGGCGAGATCGGGCACTTCGCCCTTGTCCGCGCGCGCCGCGCCGGTGCGTAAGCCCTTCGCCGGGTCGGGGACAGACGACAGCAGAAGCTGGGTGTACGGATGCTTCGGGTCCTGAATAAGCTCCTCGCTCGTGCTGCCTTCGACGATGCGTCCGGCGTACATGACGAGCGTTTCGTCGGCAAAGTAGCGCGCGCTGGCGATATCGTGGGTGACGTAGAGAAAGGCGATGCCTTCGTCGTCGCGCAGCTTCGCCATCAGGTTCAGAATGCCCATGCGGATCGACACGTCGAGCATCGACACCGGCTCGTCCGCCAGAATGACTTTCGGCTCGACCGCCAGAGCGCGGGCGATGGCAACGCGCTGGCGCTGCCCGCCGCTGAGCTGGTGCGGGTACTTGTCCGCGAATTCCTCGACCGGGGTGAGCGAGACACGGTGCAGCAGCTCGTAAATCTGCTCGCGCACTTTGCCGCGCCTGGCTTTGCCATGAATGTGCAGCGGTCGCTCTAACACGTCGCGCACGCGGCGCACCGGGTTGAGCGAGCTAAATGGGTCCTGAAAGATCATCTGCACCTGACTGCGATAGGAAAGCAGCTCGCGCCGTCCTTTTTCCAGCAGGCAGTTGCGCCCGTGATAGATCAGTTCGCCGCTCGTCGGCTCGTACATGCGGACGAGCATTCGCGCAATCGTGCTCTTGCCACTGCCGCTTTCGCCGACGAGGGCGGTCACGCGACCGGGATAAAGCTGAAGCGAGGCGTTTTCGACCGCGCGAACAACCTGCTTGCTGAGCGCGTTTCCGGCGGTGAAATGCTTCGTCAGGTTACGCGCTTCGAGAATGGGCTGCATGTTATGCCCGTTTTGCATAATCAGCCGCCTCCTCAGCGACGAGATGGCAGGCGGCGCGGTGGCTGGCGCTGACCGCCATCAACTCGGGATGAACCTGCGGGCACAAGCCTTGGATCATGACCGGGCAGCGGGGGTGGAAGCGGCAGCCGGTGGGCGGGGTAATCAGGTCGGGCGGCGAGCCGGGAATACCCAGCAGCGCCTGCCGCGGACCGCTGATGGTGGGAAACGAATTCATCAGCCGCTGTGTGTACGGGTGTTTGGGGTTGGTGAACACTTCTCGCGAGGGCGCGGTCTCGATGATCTCGCCCGCGTACATAATGCCGATGCGGTCGGAAAACTCGACCAGCAGCGACAGGTCGTGCGTGATAAACAGAATCGAAAAGCCGAAACGCTCTTTAAGCTCGCGTATCTCGTCAATAATTTGCTTCTGCACGACCACGTCCAGCGCCGTCGTCGGCTCGTCCATGATAATCAGTTCAGGGTTGAGCGCGAGCGCGATGGCGATGACGACACGCTGGCGCATTCCGCCGCTCAACTGGTGCGGATAGCTGTTAATTCGGCTGGGGTCGATGCCGACGACCTGAAGCAGTTCGCGGGCGCGCTCGGTCGCCTCTTTCTTGCTCACCTGACGGTGCATTTGAATGACGTCGGTGATCTGCTCGCGGATACTCAAGACCGGATTCAGCGAATTCATCGCGCTTTGAAAAACGATGGCGATGTGCTCCCAGCGGAAGCCGCGCAGCTTGTCCTCGTCCATCCGCAGAATATCCGCGCCATCGAAGGTCGCTTCGCCGCCGACGATGTAGGCAGGCGGCTTGAGCAGCCGCGTGATCGCATGGGCGATGGTCGATTTGCCGCAGCCGGACTCGCCCGCCAGCCCGAAGACTTCGTTGGGGTAAATCTCGAACGAAACGCCGTCCACCGCCCGGACGACGCCGCGCCGCGTCCAGTATTCGACTTCGAGATTGCTCACCTTCAGCAGCGCGCGTGTGGTGTCGTAGGCGCGCGCGCGTTCGACCGTCTGAGTCGTCATACCGTTCGCCCTTCTTCCGCCGCGCGCACGACCTTGACCTCGGTGGGTTTGGTGGCGCGTCCCTTGCTCTCGGTTCGCAGCCGCGGGTTGGTAATCTCGTCAATTCCGTAATTAATCAGCGTCAGACTAAAACCCACCAGCGCGATGCAGACGCCAGGCGGGATGAACGTCCACAGCGCGCGG
>CALMDI010000792.1 GCA_937864975.1 uncultured Chloroflexota bacterium
AAACAAAGGGGCGCGCCGCGGCGCGCCCCTCGCCTCATCCGACAAGCCAGCGTTACTCGGCTTCGACGACGGTGAGATCGTAAGTGCCTTCGCCGCTGTCTTCAAACGTCGCGACTTCGATCACGATCGTCGAGCCAGCGCTCACGTCCAGCCCTTCGACTGCCGAATTGAACGTGTCGCCGGAAGCGTCGTCGTTTTCGGCGACGATGTTGCCGTCTTCGTCGTACACGCGCAGAACGGTGTCAAATGAGCCGGTTTCGTCGCTCAGGATAACATTCACGGTCACGTCTTCTTCGGCGGTGAAGATGTAGCGCTGGCGGGTGTTGAAGGCAAGATCGCCGGAGACAATCTCGCCCAGCTCAATTTCGCCGCTTTCGGTGACCGCCGCCGAGGAGGATGTCGTGAGGTACTCTTCGGCAGCGGCGACGAGCGCGTCTTCTTCGGCGAACAGCGTCTCTTCGGTTACGGGCACGTCGATGGTAGGCACGACGCCCGTACCTTCGATGATGAGATTGCCCTCGGGGTCAATCGCGCGGACGACCGGGAAATAGAAGCCAAAGTCGCCCGGTAGATAGACAACTTCAATGCCGCCGCCGCCGCCCGCCGTCGGATAGTGCCCCACAACCGCCGCGCGATCTTCAATTCCCATCGCGTAGACGAAATGTTCGCACGCGCTCACGCACGCCGGTCCGGCGATTACCGCGACCGGTCCCTGATAGCGCTGCTCTTCGGGAGGAAGGAAGAACTGGGTCAGCGAATCGGGGTCGGAGATGAAGTCCTGCGTGTTCTCGTCGAAGATTTCGTCATTATCGACCGGATACGGCTCATTGAAGAAGTAGGCTGCCATCTGGGTGGCAAGGAATCCACTTCCGCCGCTGTTCTGACGCATATCGACGATCAACCCCGGCACGCCATTCTGATTCATCGTCTGAATCATGCGCTCCCAGAGGTCAATGCTGAGCCGATCATTATCCGAAAAGCTGAGGATTCGCGCGTACCCATAGCCGCTCGGCAGAATTTCGTATTCAACCGGAAGCTCGAATCCCGTCAGCCCGGAATTGAACGACGAGAAATTGAAGCTCTCACGCTCCGGGATAGCAGTCAGCGTCGCCGTCGTCGGTTCGGCGTCGCCCGGATTCTGGAACGTGACCTCGACTTCGCTGTCCACAGGGAAACGCATCGCGTAGCGCAAATCCTGAAGCCGCTTGTTCTCTGGATTGCTGAACGGTCCGCCCCAGTTATTGTTGATACCGAGCGCGTCACCTATGGGTAAGCCATTAAGCTCAAGGATTTCCGCGCCCAACTCGATGCCCGCTTCCGCCGCCGGACCGCCTTCGAGGACGAAATTCACTACCGTCCGCTCGTCGTCAAGCTCGCGGATCGCCATGCCAATGCCGCCGGTGGTTTCTTCCTGGAAGCGCGTGAACAGCGAATCGGTGAAGTCGGTGTAGACGTGAATATCCGGGATCGCCCACGTGAACTGCTGGATCGCATACTCGAAGGCTGCCTGATCGTCGTCGGCTTCCGCCGCCTCGACCAGCGGGCGGAATTCTTCGCTCAGGGCATCCCAGTCAATTTCCTTCAGTTCGGTATAGGCATATTCAACACGCATCTTATCGACCAGAGCGTCGAAGGCTTCGGTGTAGGACAGGTCGGAGAAATCATCCACTTCCGACGCTTCCCCTTCGATCAGGTCAATCCGCGCGTCCTTCTCGCGGCTGAAGGTGAACGGATCGGTGTCCAGATTCACAATCGTCCAGCCCTCCGGGACGCGGACGACGGGATCATCGTCGGTGAACAGCATCTCGTCGTCGCCAAAGCCCGACGGGAAACCCTGCTGATCGTCCGGCGCATAGATGACCAGCGTTCCGCCGCGATATTCGTAGCCATCGGAAATGTCCGGGTCAACGCGGGTCGAAGCATATGCCGTCGACCAGCCGCCGCCGTAGAGATCGCGCTCTTCCAGGTAAGCGTCGCCAAAGACGTTGTTCCAGTAGGCGACGGCGTACACCATGACGCCCTCGTCATTTTCGCCGTCCTGATCGACGTCACGCAGCGTTCCCTGCGGCTCGATGGGCACGGAGATGGAGTAGGTGAAGGGCGAGGTCAGAAAATCGGACGTGATTTGCCCAAGCACCTGCGACTCAATCGGCATCAGATAGCCGCGGTCGCGGTCGACAAAGCCCGCCTGGTCTTCGAGGATGACCATCGGCTCTTCAACACCCGATACGAGGAAGGGGTTGGTGTAGACGACCTCGCCGGTAATGGCGACCGGACCGCCCTCATCGTTCTCGATCTCTGCCATCGGCAGGTCGGCGTCTTGCGCGACGAGCGGAAGTGAAGTTCCGACCAGCGCGAGCGTGAATAAAAGCATCAGCAAAACATGGCGTTGCATACGTTATTCCTTTCGTAACCGATGGTGAAAAATTATCATGGATACCCTGTCGAGTGGCAAGCGCTTCTCACCGAGTCTTTAGTTGTCCTCGGTCGCCTGCGGCGTCAGCGCCGTGGTATCGGCGTCGGGCGGCAGCACGTTGACGAGAATCGTTTCCGGGTCGCTTTGCGTGCCGTCGGGACGATAGGCGATTGCCGTCAGCGTATGCCGTCCCTGACCCTGCGCCAGCCAGTTCATACGCACGGTGAACACAGGCACGGCGGCGCTGATATCGGGACCGCGCTCGTTGACGAGCTGATCGTCCACCAGCAGCTCGATCCGCGAAATGCCGATGCCCTGATCCGTCCCGACAATGTCGATCTGCAAGTCTGTGGCTTCGACCACCGTGCTCTCATTCGCCGGGTACAGGAACTCGACCGTCGGCAGGTCGGGGGGCGGCGTTGGTGTGGCAACAGGACCTTCGCTCAGGTTGCACGCGGCGAGCGCCGCGACAAGGACGATCCACAGGAGAATTATGCGGTAGCGCATACGACGCGACGTCCTGCCTCTTCTTCGCCAACCCATTCGTTGAACTCGAATCGCCATTCCTTGCCGCTGGCGATGTGCTGCACGCGCACCGCCGCCACGTACCAACCGGAGTCGGCGCTGCTGTCGTGACCGACGCAGCACCGCGTCAGCGTCCCAACGTCGGGCGCCTGAACCACGAACTTATCCGTGCTGTCCTGTTCAAAAGCGAAAATGTCTTCGGGCGGAAGGAGAATCCAGTCGGTTTGCCCGTTTTGCCCGTAGAGCATGAGATAAACATTTGAATCGGTGCCGCCCAGGGCTTCATTGCCTGTCGTCACCCAGACCGTATACATTGGTTCCGCCATTGCGCTCCTTTCCGTTGCGGCGTGCCGCGGTTATTCGCGCGCTATGATTATGAGAGGGATAGGCAGTCGGCGCAAGGCTTGGTCTGGCGCGAGCGATATAATCGATGAAATTTTAACAGCCGTGGAATACACCCGATGCGAATTGACGTTTTGACTCTGTTTCCGGCGATGTTTGAAGGTCCGATGACGGAGAGTATGTTGTGGAAGGCACGGGATCGCGGGCTGCTCGATCTGCGCCTGCACCAGATTCGCGATTTCACCACCGACAGTCATCGGACGGTGGACGACACGCCTTACGGCGGCGGCGGCGGGATGATTATGAAGCCTGAGCCGGTGGTCAGCGCCGCGGAATCGGTATTGGGGGATGCGCCGCCCGGCACGCCCGTGATTCTGATGACGCCGCAGGGGCGGGTGTTCTCGCATCAGATTGCCTGGGAACTGGCGCAGCAGCCGCGCCTGGTCTTCCTGTGCGGGCGCTATGAAGGCGTCGACGACCGGGTGCGGCAGTTGGTCATTACCGACGAGATCAGCATTGGCGATTACGTGCTGACGGGTGGCGAGCTTCCGGCAATGGTCGTGATCGACGCGCTGGTTCGCCATATCCCCGGCGTGCTCGGCGCGGAAGGCGCGGCGGCGCAGGACAGCCACGCCGATGGCGTGCTGGAGGGTCCACAGTACACGCGCCCGCCCGTGTTTCGCGGGCTGAGCGTGCCAAAGGTGCTCGCGGAGGGCAACCACGCGGCGGTGGCACGCTGGCGGCGGCGGGAGGGTTTGCGCGCGACGTGGCGCAATCGCCCCGATTTGCTGCTCAAGGCGGCGCTGACCGAAGAAGAGCAGTATTTGCTGGCGACCTTCGCGGAAGAGGATGCGAAGCAACGAGCGGGCAGCAAAAGCCAAACGACCTAACGCGAGGGCGCTAAGATGCAACGGCACAACGAGAAATTTTTGCTTGCGTCTTTGCTTCTTTGTGCCCTTGCGTTAACTCTTTTGCTTTCGTTTGTAGCTGAAAGCTGCCTGCTGACCGCTAATCGCTTCCCCTTAACGTTGAGCCGCCTTCCATCTTCGGTTATACTTTCCATGAACAACGAACACGGCGAACCCTTCAGCCCTGTGCGCCGGCATCACCCCCGGTGGAGGCTTGCGTTATGGCACAGCAGTATCGCAGTGAACTTCTCGAACGCACGCTCAAGACGCTCCACATTGCCGTCGACGGGGTCAAAGCCTCGGTGGTCGTCAACATCGATGGGCTGTTGGTGGCGGCGTTTCCGCCGGGGAATGAGGACAACCCCTATGAAAACCCAACGAGCAGCCCGCAGGTAGCGGCGATGTCCGCGACGCTGATTGGATTGGCGGAGCGCACGCTTGGACGACTGGCGCAGGGCGAAATGCAGCGGCTTCTCATCGAAGGGGAGCATGGGGTGATCGTGGTGTATCCTGCCGGACGCGCGTCCCTCGCCGTCCTGGTGGATAAGCAGGCTCGCCTGAGCCACATCCTGTATGCGGCGAAGAAAGCCGCCGCCGAGGTCGAGCAGGTGCTCGGCGCTTAGCTGTCGCGCCGTTATTGCCCCTTTGCGCCCGTCTGGAAATAGACGTGCAGCGTCATTCTTCCCAGACAGACTTCGTCCCCGTCGTGTAACAGGTACGGCTGGTGCGCGGTGAGGCGGGAACCGTTGATGAACGTGCCGTTGCTGCTGCCGAGATCGACCAGCTCAAGCGAGCTGTGGTTCCGGCGAAACGCGGCATGTTGACGGCTGACGCCCATGCGGTACGCCGCGTAAGCGCTCAGGTCGACGTCGGGCACGGCGCTTGAAATAGGGTCGCGACGCCCGATAATCGTCTTTGACGAGGGGAAAACGACGACCGGGGTAGGTGAGCCTTCGATCTCAAGGCGCAGGAGCATTTCATCCTCGAACAAGTCCGAGCCTATCGACACGGCGGGTTTCGGCGCGCTTGCCGTTTCCGACGCCGGATTGTTCAGCGACGGTAATTTCTTAATCACCGGCAGGGGATGGACAAATGTTTGCTCCGCGTTTTCGGGTATGAACGTATTGGCGTCATCTGCGACGTACGTTGGCATCGGCGGCATCGTTTTAGGCTCGTCTGCCACGCCCTCAATCCTTGCGAGGATGCTCGGCTTACGCTCGTCTCTGGTCGTATTGCCGCTGGCAAGCGTCGTGCCGCATTTGATGCAGGCTCGCTGCGTCGGCGTGTTGCGAAAGCCGCAGACCGAGCAGACCTGAAGCGGAACCGTTTGCGTGTCGAAGCGAGATTGCTCTGCCATACAATTCCCTCTGAAGAGGATATTTATTCACGTAGCTTTCATTGTAAAGCGTTGAGTTGCTCATAGTGCGGCTCGATGCTTGAGGTTGTCCGAATTTTGTATGAAAGTTGACGGGGCTTTTCTGCCACGCTAATGTCTGCCCATGCGCGCGCGATCTTACGCTCTTTCTGCCCTCGTTCCGATTCTCCTGCTAGCGTTTGCAACGCGGCTTCTGAACCTCGAAACGCAAAGCATCTGGTTCGATGAAGGCTGGTCGGCATACGCGGCAGCGCAGCCCGACATGATCGCGGCAGCCAACGCCGACGCGACTAACCCTCCCCTGTATTACGTCCTGCTGCATCTGTTCGCGCGTGGCGCTGGCGAGAGCGAATTCTCGCTGCGGCTGTTTTCGACACTGCTTGGCTTACTGGTCGTCGCCCTGTCCTCTGCCCTTGCGCGTCGGCTGTTCGGAGCGCGCGCCGGACTCTTCGCGGCGCTGCTCGTCGCCCTGTCGCCGCTGCTGTGGTGGGCATCGCAGGAAGCGCGGATGTATACGTTGCTGGCGGCGTTCGTGCTGGCGGCAGCGCTGGCATGGCACACGCTGTTGAAGCGGTCGGTTGGGTGGGCGTGGCTGGCGCTGTGGAGCGCGGAACTGGCGCTGCTCTACGCGCACAACACGGGTCCCGTGGTCGCCTTCTGGCTCAATATCGTCACCGTGGTCGCGTGGCTGCTTCGGCGCGGCACGCGCCGACCGGATTGGCGCTTGTGGCTGGCAGGTCAGGCGGTCGTGGCGCTGCTCTGGTTGCCTTATTTCGTCACCCGGTTCCTCAATCTCGCCGAGGCGAACAGTGCCGTGACGACTTCACCCACACCCGCGCTGCTCGTCGCGGTCTGGGAAGTTCTGTGGGCGGGCAACTGGGCAATAGTCGGGCGCGTGCCGCTTCTGTCACTGGTCGGGCTGGCGGGTGTGGCGCTGATCGTCGCTATTGCCGTCATCCCGTGGCGTCAGGCGTCGGCACGCTGGTTAGTCGCACACGCGGTTATCCTCACTGCGGCGCTGCTGGTTGCGCTGGTCATGCTGGGCAACGAATTTCACGGTCGCTATCTGGTCATGATCGCGCCGCTGTTTCTCATCCCTATCGGCGCGGGCGTCGCGCGGCGGCACGTGCCGCTGGCGCGGGGCGCGGTGATGGCATTTTTCGTGGCGCTGTTCGGTGTCGCCGTCGCTCTGATGCAAGACCCGCTCTACGGACACGACGACGCGCGCGGCATGGTGCGGTTCTACGCCGATCACCTGACCGCCGACGATACAGTGCTGGCATGGTCGTATGCCGACCGTTACGAGCTTGCGTATTACTGGGAGCGACTCGGCGCGCGCGCCCGGCGCGTGACGCTGCCGGAAGGCGCGGATCTGGAAGCGATTACGCCGCTGCTCCCGCGTGAAGGCGACGTGGCGCTGAACGTCTGGTTCGCGCAGCGCGCCGACTATCGCGGGATGCTGGACTGCGTTCTGTCGCATGGAACGGTCGAAGTGCCTGAGCGCTTCACGACGTACGGCATGACGACACTGGTGTTCCGCGACGTGTCGCCGCGCCTGCCGCAGCCGCAAGCATTCGACGCCGATTTTGGAGTCGCGCGTCTCGAAGCTGCCGCCGCTGTTCCCGACTTTACACCGGAGCGCGCCCTGTGTCTGCCGCTGACTATTCGGCTGGCACAGCCTGTCGCGACCGATCTCAAGGCGGCGGTGATCGTGCGAAACGCGCTCGGATGGGAGGTCGCTCGCTCCGACGCCATCTTCGCGCAAGCCGACCAGCGTACGTCGTCGCAGCTTGACGCGGGCGAGCGACTGACCGCCTTTTCGACCCTTCGCCTGCCGTATGGTGCGCCGCCGGGGGACTATTCGATTTCCGTGCGTCTGTACGACGATGCAACTCTCTCCGGTTACGAAGCGCGTGTGGAGGGACAGCCTCCCGCGCGCGAGATTCCGCTTGGCGCTTGGGCTGCGCCGCCGGGCGCGGACTGGCTGGCGACCGGACGCGCCCTTGATCTGCCGCGCGAGGTCAACCTGCGCGCTGCCGATGATCTTACGTTAATCGCGCACGATATTCCCGCCGACGACTCGCCGCCGCTTCGCAATGGAGACATCCTGCAACTGTCCCTGGTGTGGCAGGGAAGCGATCCGCTGCCGGAAATAGCGCTGGTCGATAGGGAGGGGCGGTGGCAGGTGGCGCTTTCGGCGCTTCCGGGCGAGCGCGATCCTGTGACGCTGGATTGGCGGGAGGCGCGCCTCCCGGCGGATGCCGCGTCGGGGCTGGCAGACCTGCGCCTGCCGGACGGCACCATTCTGGGCACGATTCGCGTGGAGGCGAGTCCGCTGGCGCTTGAGCCGCCG
>CALMDI010000793.1 GCA_937864975.1 uncultured Chloroflexota bacterium
GCCCGGAACGGAAGCAACGGACTGACGACTTTCGGCAACAACGCCATGAGCCTGAACCTCCCTTCCAATCATCAGCATCGCGTCCAGGTGCCCCTGGACAGGACTCCCCTCAGTTACTTATGTCACACCAGTTTCTGCCCGTCCAGTACCCGAGCGTAAGAATTGCGTTGGAGTTTCGCGAGAAGCGGGAAATGCGGCAGGCGGCCAAGGAAATGAAATTTGAACACGCCGCCGATCTGCGCGACAAACTGAAATACCTGCGCGAACGCGAACTGGTTGTGCGTTAATCCTTTCGCAGTTCGGATTGCAGCCAGATTCCGCTGAAGATGGGCGATGTCATGCTGATTCAGGGACGGCGCTCGAATATCGCCATTCTGGAAGCGGATCGTGTCATCAACGTGCTGGGCGAAGTCGAAGGGCAGCGCGCGAATTTCCAGCGCGCGCCCATCGCCATCGCGATTTTCGTCGGCGCGCTGCTGGCGGCAACCTTCGGTATTTTCCCGCTGCCTGTCGCCGTGCTGTTGGGCGCGCTGTTCGCCTTCCTCACGCGCTGCATTACGCCGGAGGAAGCCTATCGCGAAGTCGAGTGGAAAGCGCTCATTCTCATCGGCAGTATGCTCGCGTTCGGCGCGGCGATGGACGCTACCGGCGCGGCGGAATTCCTCGCATCCGAGCTTCTGCGGCTGACCGGAGCATTGAACCCGCTGCTTCTCCTGACGGGATTCTTTGTCCTGACGGTGGTTCTGACACAGCCGATGTCCAATCAGGCGGCGGCGGTCGTGGTCATCCCGGTGGCGCTTCAGACGGCGCTTCAACTGGGGTTAAATCCGCGCACGTTCGCTATGATGATCGCCGTCGCCGCGAGCTGCTCCTACCTGACGCCGCTCGAACCGTCGTGCCTGATGGTCTATGGACCGGGGCAGTATCGCTTTGCCGATTTCCTGAAGGTCGGCTCGCTGCTGACGGTGTTCATCTTCATCGTCGCCATCATCCTCGTGCCTCTGGTCTGGCCCCTGACTGTCTAACGATCACAGGACGCCATGCGATCTTCACTACCCCCAACCGTGAATCAAAAACGCCCTGTGTAGAGGGCGTTCTGATGTCTGCGATAGCTCGCCTACACGTCGAGATTGCGAACGTTCTTGGCGTGCGTCTGGATGAAGCGGCGGCGCGGCGGCACGGCGCTGCCCATGAGCATGTCGAAGACGCGGTCGGCTTCGGCGGCGTCGTCAATCGTTACCTGAAGCAGCGTTCGCGTCTCTGGGTTCATCGTCGTCTCCCAGAGCTGATCCGGGTTCATCTCGCCCAGCCCTTTGTAGCGGCTCACCTTGACCTTATCCGGGTCTTTGTAGCGAGCCAGCGCGCGCATCAGCAGGTCATTCTCATTCGTGCCCGCTTCGCCGTACAGGTATTCCACTTCTTTACCGCTTTGCAGGCGGAAGATCGGCGGCTGCGCGATGTACAGGTGCCCGCCCTGAATCATGGGCTGCATGTGGCGGAAGAAGAACGTGAGCAGCAGCGTGCGGATGTGGCTGCCGTCCACGTCGGCGTCGGTCATCAGCAGGATGCGGTGGTAG
>CALMDI010000794.1 GCA_937864975.1 uncultured Chloroflexota bacterium
GGCGCGAGCAAAGCGAAGCTGACCGCCGCTCGGTGCAGGTCAGCCTGACGCCCGCGGGCGAAGAACGGTTCTTCGACGTGCAGACCGATCTTTTGCGGCAGGTGCGCGAAATGCTCAGTCTGCTGCGACCCGAAGAGCGACAGGACTTACTCCATTACCTCGCCCGTTACGTCAAAGTCGTTGCCGAGCAGTTCCCGGTGTCCGCGGTGACCGAGACGCCCGAATAAAGCCGTGCCATCGCGCCTAATCTGCTTCCACACACTCCACCAGAATATCCGCCGCGCGCTCGCACTGCTCGGTCGTGACGTCGAGATGCGTAACGGCGCGAACCGTTCGCGGACCGAATGCGAAGATGAGGACGCCGCGTTCCCGCGCGCGGGCGACGACCGTTGCCGCGTCGGGCGCGCCGGTGGCGAGACGAAAGACGAGGATATTTGTCTGGACGGTGGTGAGGTCGAGGAGAATACGCGCGCTCTGGGCAAGGCGCGTGCCGATAAGTCGCGCGTTGGCGTGGTCGTCGGCAAGCCGGTCGATATTGTGATCGAGCGCGTACAGACCCGCCGCGGCGAACAGCCCCACCTGGCGCATCGCGCCGCCGAACATGCGGCGGTAGCGGACGGCGCGAACGATCAAATCGCGTGATCCGGCGAGCAGCGATCCGCCCGGCGCGCCAAGCCCTTTCGAGAGCGCAACCCCCACCAGATCGAACGGCGCGGCGAGATCATCCAATGCCCGCCCGCTGGCGACCGCGACGTTCCACAGCCGCGCGCCGTCCAGAAACGATGCCACGGTGTGTTCCCGCGCCGCGGCGCAAATGCGTTCGACTTCTTCCTGAGGGAAGATCACGCCCCCCGCGCGGTTGTGTGTATTCTCGATTTCGACCAGCGTGGTTGGCGGGAACAGCAGGTGCCCCTGCGGTTTGCGCGCGGCAAGGAACTCCTCGACGCTGAAAATGCCCCGCGCTCCGATCTCGGTCAGTTGAACCCCGGCATTTGCCGCCGAGCCGCCCGTTTCGTGCCAGACGGCGTGGCATTCACGGCTCACGATCACGTCGTCGCCGGGGCGCGTGAGAACGCGCAGCGCGATCTGATTTGCCATCGTCCCGCTCGGCAGCCAGAGCGCCGCCTCTTTGCCGAGCAGCGCGGCGACCCGTTCCTGCAATTGGTTCATGCTGGGGTCTTCGCCGAACTGGTCATCGCCCACCGGCGCGGCGGCAATCGCCGCCCGCATCGCGGGGGATGGCAGGGTCACGGTGTCCGAGCGTAGATCGATTGGAAAGGCGATCATCACGTTGTCTCCAGAGCAGCATCGAAAGCGTCGAGTATACCCATGATGCACTTCTTCCTGGCGTACCTGGCGTCTTGGCGGTTCAATTCTCCTGTCGCGTCCGTGATCGCCTGCGTTGTGCGCTGTCCCGGCGTTTCAACCAAAGTCCGCTACAATAGGGGAGTAACGGCGGACGCATAACGTGGGTGGCAGACGATGCCCCAACCCTTCATCGAATCACATATCCGGCGCTTGCTCCTGTTCGAGCGCCTTCCCGACGACCAGCTTGAAATGGTGGCGAACGCCTTCCAGGTCTTGCGTTTCGAGCCGGGCGAGGTCGTTTTCCATCAGGGGCAGCCGGGGCAGGGGTTGTATTACTTCGTTTCCGGGCGCGGGCTTTTGACTCACCGCGAACCCGATCCATCCGCGCCGGGCGGCTCTGCCGAAACACCGGTCGGTGAAGTGAAAACGAATGAGTTTGTCGGCGAGCAGGCGCTGTTCGGTCAAACCATCGAGCCGACCACGCTTCGGATTGTCGAATCCGCCATTGTGCTGTTTCTCTCGCGGGATCAGATGACCGCGCTCGTCATCGCGTATCCCGCGCTTCGTACTAACCTCGGTTTCCAGCGCGGTGACCAGCACTCGACGGTCAAGCCGCTGTTCAAGGGGCAGCGTCCCGACGAAGTCGTGCTTCAGGTCTTCCGCCGTCACTGGTGGTCTTATGCTCGGTTTGCCTGGATTCCGCTGCTGCTGGCGTCGGCTCTGATTGTGTCTGCCTTCATGTTTATCGAGTCCCCCGCGCTGGCGCTGAGCATGGTCGGGCTGGCGCTCATTGTTCCTGCCGGGTTAATGTATTTCTTCTACGTCGAGTGGCAGGACGATTCGATTATCGTCACCAATCAGCGGGCGGTGCGGCTCATCAACCGCTGGTTTGGCTTGGAAAGCACCATCAGCGAGATTCCACTGGATCGCGTCAGCGAAGTGACGGTGACCCGACCGCCCGCCGATCCAGCCGCGCGTTTCTTCAAATACGGCACCGTGACCGTACGCACGTCCGGCGACGTGGGGCATTTGTCGCTAACGACCATTGCCGACCCGAACCGCATTCGCAAGCTCATTTTCACCTATCGCGATCAGGTGCGTCAGAGCGTGTCCGAGCAGAACCGCCGCGAAATTCAGGCGCAGGTCGACCGCGTCCTGGGACTGCCGCCGTCCGACGCACCCCTGGGTACGGTGGTGGCGCAAGCGCCGCCATCCGCGCCGAAAGAACAGGGCTGGGTGAATCCGCTGCGAACGAAGTTCATCAACCAGGAAGGACAGACAGTTTACCGGCGGCACTACACCGTCTGGATGCGGCACGTGATCCTGCCCACGTTGTTTATTGCTGCCAGCATCCTCTTTTTTGGCGTCAGCCTGTTTTACGACGTTCCCGGTCTGGGCAATTATGCGGTCGTGCTCGCGCCTGTCCTGATCGTCGTGGGACTGGTCTGGTGGTACCTGGCGGATTGGGACTGGCGTTACGACCAGTTCATTCTCGGCGAGGAAGTGCTTGCCTTCATCCACAAGCGCCCGCTGTGGCTGCAAGACATCATCGATCAGATCCGCCTGGAAAAAGTCGACAGCGTGGTATCGAACGTGCAGGGCGTCATCAATAAGATGCTGGATCGGGGCACGGTCGAAATTTCCCTGATCGGCAGTGACATGCCGAAACTCATGGATAACGTGCATAAGCCCAAAGAGATTCAGGGCGAAATTTCGCAGCGCCTGTCCAGCATCCGAACCAACGCCGAGCAGAACGAGGCGCAGCGCCAGCGCGAGGCAATCGCCCAGTACCTGGCGGTCTATCATGAAAAGATCGCCGGGCTGGAAGAACTCAACAGCCAGAATGCGAGCGCGTCGTCCATCGCGCGCGACGCCTCCGCGCAGACGCGGGCGATGCCGCCTCCTGAACCGCCGCCGCAGCCCATTCGCGACGCCGTGAGACCGCCGCGTATCCCCCGCAGCCGTCCCGGCGAATAGGATTAACGTCTCAATGGATTCTCACGAAAAATCAAGGTACGATAGTTGCACGGAAATTCGTACCAGTTTTTAGTGAGGATGCGATGTCCACCCAGGTTTATTGGCTGGAACAACCCTGGCTCCTGAGCGCGGATTACGTCGGCGATCTGACATCGGAAGATATGGACGCGGTGTTAGAGCAAAGCCTGGCGCTTGCCGAAGAGCAGCCGGTTTACGTGTTGATCGACACGCGCGCCCTGAACGTTCGCCCCTCGAATATCAAAACCATGTCCCGCCTCGACACGCTGCGTCAGTTGGTCAGCCATCCAAATCTGTGCTGGCTTGCCTTCGTCGGCACCGATCCGCTGGCGCGCTACTACATGACGCTGCTGACGCCGCACAAAGTCCGAATCTTCCCGCTGCGCGAGCAGGCGATCACCTTCCTGCGCGACCGTGTGTCTTTGGAAACGTCGGCGCTCGTGCCGATGCACTAGCTTATTTCGAGCCGGTTATCGCGCGCCTGTCCGTAGCATTCGGGCAGGCGTTTTTTTATTTCAATACTGGTTAATTAAGGCGATCTGAGTTATAAGTGGAGGCAGACAAAACCCCTAGTTTTAA
>CALMDI010000795.1 GCA_937864975.1 uncultured Chloroflexota bacterium
ACGCGCGCGTTCGTCAAGGCGCAGGACGGCTGCGACAACGCCTGTACGTTCTGCGTGACGACGATTGCGCGCGGGGCAGGGCGCAGTCGCCCGCCGCACGACGTGGTCGCGGAAATTCGCGGGCTTCACGCGGCGGGCTATCAGGAAGCGGTGCTGACGGGCGTGCATCTCGGCTCGTACGGGCATGACCGCGGCAAACGCGATGGACTTATCGCGCTGGTTCGCGCCATCCTGACCGAAACGGATATTCCTCGCCTGCGCCTGTCGTCGTTGGAGCCGTGGGATTTATCCCCCGATTTCTTCGACTTATGGGAGGATCGGCGGCTGTGCCGGCACCTGCACCTGCCGCTGCAAAGCGGCTGCGATGCCACGCTGCGGCGCATGGCGCGCAGGACGACGCAGGCACAGTTCCGCCTGCTGGTGCGCGAGGCGCGCGCCCGCGTGCCGGAGATGGGCATTACGACGGATGTCATCGTCGGCTTTCCCGGCGAGACGGACGAGGAGTTCGCGACTTCGGAGGCATTCATTCGGGAGATGGATTTCGCCGGGATGCACGTCTTCCGCTACAGCCAACGACCGGGGACGGCGGCGGCGAGAATGCGCGGGCACGTGCCGGAGGCGGTGAAGAAGGTTCGCAGTGACCGACTGCACGCGCTCAACGCGGCGTTGGAACGCGCCTTCGCGGAACGATTTGTCGGTCAGACGGCGTCTATCTTATGGGAGCACGTCTCCGGCGCGTCGGAAGACGGTTTCGTCAATGTCGGGTATACTGAAGGCTACGTCCGCGCCCGATGCGTTGACCGGCGCGTTTTAACAAACACGATTACCCGCGCGCGTCTGGAACGGTACGACGTGGCGACGGGGCAACTGATAGGTACAAGTGTTTAGCATTGAGCACTGGCTAAACGTTAACGGCTAGAGAGCAACCTGATGAGCGATCCACGCGAAAAGCTGAATGCCGCCCTGAGAGAGGCGATGGTCAACAAAGATGCGCGCCGACGCGACGTAACGCGGATGGCGTTGAACGCGATTAAGCAGGTCGAAGTTGACGAGCGCAAGACGCTGACGCCCGACGAGGTTATGGCAGTCTTGCAGCGCGAAGCCAAGACGCGCCGCGAAGCCGTGTCCGAAGCGGAAAAAGCGGGGCGCACTGAGACAATTACCGAAGAAGCGGAAAAGCTGGCGATTCTGGAAAGCTTCCTGCCGCGCCAGCTTTCGCGCGAGGAAATCACGGCGATTGTGCGGCAGACTATTCAGCAGACCGGTGTCACTTCGCAGAAGGACATGGGCAAGCTGATGGGCGCGCTGATGCCCAAGGTCAAAGGACAGGCGGATGGCAAGCTCGTCAATGAAATCGTTCGCGAGCAGTTGAGTACAGGCTGATGTTGGATTGGGTCGGCAAGCTGCTCGACCAGTCCCCGACGACGTCCGTCGAGCGCGGGATCAATGTCGTCCAATGGGTGGCGCTGGTCGCCGCGGCGGTCGCCTTTGTGTTTATCTCCACCTTCATCGTCGCCTTCGACAGCGTGATGCCCGGACGCAGCAACATTGCCGCGCTTCAGATCGGCGACATCGCCCCGCAGGACATTCGCGCGCCGTTCGACTGGCGCTACGACAGCACGGTGCTCACCGAGCGGCGGCGCGAGGCGGCGAGGGAAAGTACCCTGCCGGTCTACGACCCACCCGACCCGACGATTGCGCGCCAGCAGGTGCAGCTTGCGCGCCAAATCCTTGACTACGTCGACAACGTGCGCCGCGACCCCTTCGGCACGCTGGATCAGAAGGTGGATGACGTTCAGCAGATCACCGCGCTCACGCTTGACCCCGACGTGATCGAGTACATGCTGAGCCTGTCGGACGAGCAGTGGCGCGCGATTGACGGCGAGGTGTCCAGCGTGCTGGAACGAACGATGCGCTCGGAGATTCGCGAAAGCAATCTCAACGTCGTTCGCACCCAGCTTCCAATGCAGGTGAGCGTGCGATTTGGCGATAACGACGCGCGCACAATCATCTCGATTGTTCAGGACTTGCTCCGCCCGAATTCGTTCCCCAACCCTGACGCGACGGAAGCGGCGCGACAAGCCGCCGCCGAGGCGGTGCTGCCGGAAACTCGCCAGTTTGAGCGCGGGCAGATCGTAGTGCGCGAGGGCGCGCGCATCGAGGCGGTCGATTACGAAGCGCTTGGTCAGCTTGGGCTGCTGCAAACCGCCGACCGCCGCTTGCAGGAAGTCGCGCGCGCCTTTCTC
>CALMDI010000796.1 GCA_937864975.1 uncultured Chloroflexota bacterium
CCGGGAACCGCGGTCGGCTCGAAAATATCCAACTCAAGATTCAGGGCGCGCAGCGCGGTGGCGACTACAGTTTGCGCTTCTTTTTCCCATCCGGTCGGCACGCGCTGCTGGCTCTGAAAGCCGATCAGCGTCTCGACAAGCCGCACCAGTGCTTCACGGTGCGCGTCTACCCATTGATCGATGCGGAGGGTTAAATCAGCGTCTGTCATGCCCGTGTGCTTGTCCTCAGGGCGGGAGCCGCCACGCCGTTAAGGCTTCAGCGAGCCTTCCAGCAAGCCGCGCATAAAGGTTTGCCACGTCCCGCAGCCATCTTTTTTGCCGCGTTGAACAATTCGTGTGGAATATAGGCTAGCGTGGTGAGGAAAATGATGGTGTGATAGCCTCAGCACACCAGACTTCTTAAATGGCAATCGACGGCGGCGCCATTCCGGCTGTAAGGGCTACGTGCAGTCGTTACGGTTTGCAGAGCTTACAGGATCGGAAATCGTCCGAATTTCGCTCTGCCCAGGTCACTAACTCTCGCTTGTCCAACGAACACAGCTTCTTGAAGGTGGTCGTTGTATAGTTCGATTGCCGTCTGGTCGTAATGGAGCCACAGCTTGCTCGGTGCAGCATATCCGCGTAGTCGCCACGACGCTTAGGCGCATTGATGACATACCCGCCGGGATGGGCAGCAACCCATTGCAGATATTCGTCCTCAGCATTGTCGAAGGTTCGCATTCTCCTCCCCTAGCTCATCGGCTAAGCCTCGCTCGGCTGGGCGGACGGCTCGGCAAGCACCCGTTTCAACGCCTCCAGTTCAGGCTCGCCCGGCGCTAGCGGCAGCATGACTTTGCCGCGCTGCACGGCGGATCGGCACGCTGCCATCATGATTTCAAAGCCCTTCAGCGCCGTCTCCCCGTTGCAGGGATGAATCTGGTTGGGGTCGTCCATCCAGTCCGCGATGTCGTCGATGTACGGCGGCATATCGTGAGCGTAGTCCATGCTCCCCGGTCCGCTGAACACGCCGTCGCGCGTGACGGCGCGCCAGCCTCCACCCGTCAATACTTCGGCAAAGCCTTCGGTGCCCTGCGCGCCAATACGACATTTGCGCCACCAGTATTCGACTTCGGGCACGTCGGGCGCGCCCGCGCCGCACTCGATCACGCCGCGAACGCCGTTGCTGAACTGAACCAGCGCCGCGATATAGTCGGGCGAAGGGTGAATGTCGCTAAATTTCTCGACGCCGTCCGCCTGCCCTACCACCCACTCGGCGTCGGCATAGTCGTTATACCAACTGGCGTAGTCGATCATGTGCGTCATCATGTGCATCATCCAGCCCGTCGCGTGCCCGTAGACGGTGTGGACGCGCCCAATCGCGCCGCTGGAGATGATCTCCTTTACCTTCTGATAATGTTCCCCATAGCGGTGCTGATGGCTCACCACGGAACGGATGCCCGCATCTCGCAGCAGCCGCATAATCTCCTGCGCTTCGTTCGTGGAGAGCGCAATCGGCTTTTCAAACGCAATCAGTTTTACTCCGGCGTCCACACCTGCTCGGATGAGCGGAAGCCGCACGTGCGGCGGCGTCGTAAAGCAGAAAATATCCGGTCGGGTTTGAGCAAGCACGTCGC
>CALMDI010000797.1 GCA_937864975.1 uncultured Chloroflexota bacterium
CCGGGTTGTATCTGACCCGCTTCCGCCCGGACGTTGTCACCAACGGTCGTTTCCTGGCGCTGCTGCTGACGCTGTTCCTGCTGATTTTGCTCGGCGCGCGGTTGTTCAACACCGGTAACCAGATTTACATCTACCCGACGGCGGCGCTGGCGCTGCTGTACGTCGCCCTCGCCGGTCCGCAGGTCGCCATCATCGGCGTGATCGCGCTGGCGCTGCTGACGGGTTTGATGGTGAACAAGTCGCTCGAAATCACGGCGCTCGTGCTCATCGGCGGTTTCATGGGGACGCTGACGCTGCGCCGTGAGGAACGTCTCAACAGCTTTTTCATCGCCGGGCTGGTCGTCGGGCTATCGAACATCGTCGTCGTCACCATTTTTAATCTTGAAATGCTGAACGCGGACGAAGGCACGAGCCTGGGCATTCTCATGCTTTACAGCCTCGTCAACGGCATTTTCGCGGCGGCGGTCGCGCTGGCGGGCATGTACATCGTAACGCTGCTGGTGAACCTGCCGACGAGCCTCAAACTTGCGGAACTCAGTCAGCCGAATCAGCCGCTGCTTCCACGTCTCCTGCGGGAAGCGCCGGGTACGTACCAGCATTCGCTTCAGGTCGCAAATCTGGCAGAACAGGCGGCGAACGCGATTGGCGCGAACGCGGAGCTGGTGCGCGTGGCGGCGCTGTATCACGATATCGGCAAGATGATGAACCCGGCGTTCTTCATCGAGAATCAGGCGGATAACGTCAACCCGCACGACGTCCTCGGCGACCCGTACCGCAGCGCGGATATGATCCTGAGCCATGTAACCGATGGGGATCGGCTGGCGCGTCAGTACCGGCTTCCGGCGCGCATCCGCGATTTCATTCTCGAACATCACGGCACGACGCTCGTGTCCTATTTCTACCGGCAGGCGGTGGCGCAGGCAGACGACGAAGAGTCGGTCGACGTCGATCAGTTCATGTATCCGGGTCCCCGACCGCAGAGCCGCGAGACCGCTGTTCTCATGCTGTCGGATAGCTGCGAAAGCACCGTCCGCGCCCGCAAGCCGACGAACAAACAGGAGATCGCGGATATTGTCCAGCAAATTCTCGACGCCCGAATGCGCGATGGGCAGCTTGACGATTCACACCTGACCACCAACGATATCAAGACGATTCGTTACATCCTGATCGAGATGCTGCAAGCGGTGTTTCATCCGCGCATCAACTACCCGCCGCTGCCGCCGCGCCGGGATCGCGCTGCCGAATTCCTGGCGGAAATCCCGGCAGGCGAAGGATCGGCGGATGGCGCGCCGCTGCTGCCGGAACCCACGCCGCGTATGGAGTTGGATGCACTGCCTGGCGACGTCATACCGTCACGCCCAGCGGTTCCGGTCGAGTCGTCGCGCGCGGTCATTGAAGATAACGACGATTCGCCCATGCCGGAAGTGCCGCCGCTTCGACGGACGACGACCTTGCCGCGCATGCCAACGGACATCAACGGCAAAGGGGAGAAGCGGGTCGAGCGGGCAGAAGATAAGGTGGATACGGAGTGAGCTACGAAATTCAGGTTCAGAATGAAGCGGGATACGCCGTGGACGAAGCGCGTCTGCGCGAGGCGGCGACGGCTGCCTTAGACCGGCATCACGCCGCGCCGGACACGGCGCTGAGCATCGTGCTCACGAACGACGATGCTATTCGCGACCTGAATCGGCGCTATCGAGCAGTCGACAGCCCGACGGACGTTCTCTCGTTTCCCGCGGCGGCGCCTCCCGTGCAAATTCCCGGCGAGCCGCCCTATCTGGGCGACCTCGTCATCGCCTACCCATATGCCATCGCGCAGGCGGAACGCGAGCGGCACGCGCCTGGTGAGAGCCTCGCGCTGCTGGTGGTTCATGGCACTCTGCATCTTCTTGGCTACGATCACGACACCCGCGCCAACCGCGCCGCGATGTGGTCTGCACAGGCGAGCATTCTGGATGCGCTTGGCATCCCACTGGACATTGTCCCGGCACTGGAGGGCGAGGCGCACGATGAGTCGAGCGCATCAATTCCTTAATCTCGTCACCAGCACGATGAAAATTGATCCCGACGACTACAGCCCGATCACCAGCACCAATCGGGCGAACAGTTTCGCCTACGCGCTTGCCGGGTGGCTGTATATGCTGCGGCGGCAGAAGAACACGCGGATTCAGGCAGTTGCCAGCATTGGCGTGCTTATTCTGGCGCTGGCGCTGCAAATTGATGCAAGCGGACTGGCGCAATTGGTCATTGTGATTACCATCGTATGGATGGCAGAGTTTCTCAACGCGGCGGTCGAGGCGGTGGTCAATCTGGCGACCGCGGAGCTGCATCCGATGGCAAAGGTCGGCAAAGACGTGGCGGCGGCAGCGGTGCTGCTCGGCGTCGTCGCATCGGTCATCGTCGGCATTCTCGTGCTTGGTCCCCCCGTGGCACAGCGGCTCGGCTGGTTGAACCCCTAGGCGATGGGCTGCCGACGGCTCCGACATTCAGGAAGGGCGCGCGATGTCGAGCGAACACAGGGACGATGGCGTAAAGTCTGAAAGGACGGAAGACAACAAGGATGTGCTGAGGACGCCCGAAGGCGAGGAGCTTGATTTGTCCATCGTCGGGACGATGAAACTTGAAACCGGCAAGCACAGCCCGATTCGCAACCCGAATCGCCTTCAAAGTGTGAAGTACGCCATCGCGGGACTGCTTTACGTACTCGTTCGCGAACAAAGCATTAAGCTGGCGTCCATTCTCACGGTTATTGTGATTATTGTCGGCTTATGGCTGGAAATTCCGACCTTTTACTGGGCATTTTTGACGCTGTCACTGGGGATGATCTGGATTACGGAATGTCTCAATACCGCTATCGAGGCAGTCATCGATCTGGCGTCGCCCGATCCGCATCCGATGGCGAAGATTGGCAAGGATGTCGCCTCGGCGGCGGCGCTGATGAGTTCGATTGTGTTCGTCATTATTGTCGTCCTGACGCTGCTGCCGCGCATTATCGACCGCATACGAGATATGGCGGGGTAACCAACCCATGGTAGATTACGAAACTCCTTCGGAAGATGTGTCTGTACCGCGCAAAGGACGCGCCCGCGAGCGCATTCAGCGCCGCCAGGAGCAACGACAGGCGATGGCAACGCCGAGCGGCGC
>CALMDI010000798.1 GCA_937864975.1 uncultured Chloroflexota bacterium
ACACGAAGACGCGGTATGGATCGCGATCCCAGTCTGGCGAAAAGCCCGCACGGAGATAGTCGAACTGCATTTTCTCCACTGTCACGCGGTCGAACACCTGCGCATCGCGCGTATAGTCGGGAAGAATGAGGCCGTGCCTGTCCTCTTCGGCGGTCCACAGGTTGGTCCAGTGCTGCCAGTGGCTCTCGTTGCCGAGGTACACGGCGAGAATCCGGTGGAAGTGCGGAAGGCCTTCTTCAGTGAGCAGGTTCAGCGCAAGCGCGACGCGCGCGAGCGCGACGTCCTGCTGGAGGGGGGCGTCGAGGGCTTCCGGCAGGACCGGCGCTTCCGCCGCGCGGACGGCCGCGAGGCGATCGGCCACGTGGTGGGCGCGCTGGTGCGCGACGGCGACGGGCGGCCCCGGCACTGGTCGTGCATCGTCGACGACGTCACCGAGATGCGGCGCACCGCCGACCGGCTGGCGGAGGCGCAGGAGCTCGCCCGGGTCGGCTCGTGGGAGTGGGACGTGGAGGCCGATCGCCTGCGGTGGTCCGAGGCGCTGCTCTCCATGACAATCGCGCCGAGCGGCTGCACGTTGCGCGCCCACAGGTAATCCAGCCGCGCCTGTGTGGTCGTTGTCCAGTAGGTTGCCGACAGCTCTGGCGGCAAGCCGGCGAACGGGTCGGTAAAGCCGCTCACGCGCATCTGCTCGATCAGGGGCGAGCCGGGCACGTTGTTAAAGGTGCCGCCGACGACAATACGCACGCGCGCCAGGTCGGGATAGTCCCGCGCGATGAGCGTAAAAAGCTGGGCAAGCTGGCTGATTTGATCCTGCTCCTGCTGTTCGAGCGACTGGTTCCCTTGAAAATCCAGCAGCAAGCCGAGCCAGGTGTTGTAAAACGCAATCGCGCTGACGCCGCCGTCCGTGCTCACCTGCACGTGCTGCGCGCCAGTCTGGTTGCCGAGGCTGCTCAGGAGTGTCCCCTGATGGAAGACAATCGGAATATTTGAGAGCGCTGCCAGCCCCTGCAAGCCCTCGTTCGTCGGGAAGAAGCGGCGATCCATACCCAGCCGCCGCGCCAGCCACAACGGCTGATCGACGCCGAACGAGGTCATGCGCCCGGCTTCGACTTCCTGAAGCAGGACGACGCTCGCGCCGCTCTGCTGAATCGTCTGGGCAATCGCTTCCAGGTCGTAATTGAAAAACTCGTTAAACCCGGCGTGAACGTTATACGTGCCGGTGCGGAAGCTCTCGACGTTGCGGACGCCCTGAATCAGCGGCGGGCGTGATGCCAGCGCCGCGCCGACGCCGAGCAAAATCGTCAGCGCCAGCGTCGCCAGCGACTGAATGGGCGTTGAACGCGGCTCTGCCCACGGGATGCGCCGCCGGGTCTGCGTCATCGGCAGGGCAGCGAAGAATGTGCCGAGCAGCAGCACGCCCAAGCCTAAACCGCGAAAGCCGCGCAGCAGCGGCGGGATGCGCGAATTCAGAAAGGCAGCGTTGCCGCTAAGGTCTTGCACGTAGGCGTATTCGTAGGTGAAGAAATCGCCCGCCGCCAGCAGAATAAAGAGGATAACCGCGAGGACGATCCACAAGCCGCTGAAATTTCGCTCGCGTTCCGCCTGAGGGCGAACCAGCCACCACCACATCAGGCTGACGGCGAACTGTGCCACCACCAGCGCGATGCCCCCCGCAATCCCACCGACGCGCGTGCCGACGACCAGCAGCAGCGCGATAATGAGCATCCATGCCCAGCCGCGCACGCTGCCGTCGAACAGCGCCACGAACGAGCGCGCCCGCCCGCGCACCCACGGCACGAGCGGCAGCATGGTTGCCGCCAGAATGAGCGGCACGAAGGTCGTGTAATCCACGCCTGCGCGCCCGGCGACGGCGTTCGGCAGCGCCAGCAGAGACAATTCCAGAAACAGCAGCGCGCCCATGCCAATCCCTCCGCCGAGGGAGAGCAAGCCGCGATCCGCCGAGACGGCGCTGGTGCCTTCGGCGCGCGCCTGCCGGTTCTGGAAATACACGCTGAGGACGCCGATCACAAATGCCAGCGTGGAGAGGACGACCTGCACTTCCAGGTAGCTAATCGTCACGCCCCCCAGGTTCACGACGACCGTGTCGCCAAGCCACGAAGGGTCGAGCGTGTTGCCGAGCGCGCGCAAAAGCTGATCCAGACTCAAGCCGAGGATGAAGAAATACGGCACCATCGACGCGCGATGCCGGATGAGCATGACGACGTAGACCAATCCTGCGCCGACCGTGACCGCCGCCGGGATAATGGACGATGGATCGCCGCTTGAAATCATGGTCACACGTCCGACGGAGACCGTGATGGCTGCCAGCGCCAGCAGCCAGCGCGCGCGTCCCAGAATGAGCGCGAGCAGCGGCAGCAGGAGCATAGCCGCCAGAAAGGTAAGCTCGCTGGAAACTGTCGCCGGATCGACCATGCCGGGCGCGGACGAGCGGTTGGCGGTCGCCGCAGTGGCGAGAACAACCGACGCGCTGGCGATGTGGCTGTAGGTCATGCCGATCAGAAAGCGGAGCGCCTGAATGAAGAAGAGACCAATGAGCGCGGCTTCAAAGACAAATAAGTGTTGAGGGCGTAGCCGTGCGCGCATTCAGGCTCCACGAGAGGGTGACAAAAAGAGCGGTCTCCACGTGCGATAGTTTACAACAACGTTATAATCCCGCCAATTTTACGCGGGAAGAAGGGTTGCGATGGAGCGCGTAGACACAATCCTCAGCGGCGGAACCGTCGTGACGATGAATCAGCAGTTTGACCTGCTGGTGGATGGCGCGGTCGCCGTGCGCGGCGCGACGATTGCGGCGGTGGGCACGCGCGAGACGATTCTGAAGCAATATGAAGCGGACGAGGTGATCGATTGCGCGGGGCACTACGTCTTGCCGGGTCTGGTCAACGCGCACACGCACGTCCCGATGACGCTGCTCCGCGGCTTGGCGGACGACCTGCGGCTCGACGTGTGGCTGATCGGGTACGTGATGCCGACCGAGCGCCATTTCGTCAACCCGGAATTTTGCCATCTTGGCACGGGGATTGCCTGCGCCGAGATGATTCGCAGCGGCATCACCGCGTTCGCCGACATGTATTATTTCGAGTCCGATGTGGCGGCGGCAACCGCGGACGCCGGGATGCGCGGCGTTCTGGGACAGACCGTGCTCAAGTTTCCCGCGCCGGATGCCGAATCGTATGAAGACAGCCTTGCCTACGCGCGCCGCTTCATCGAGGATTGGCGCGCGCATCCGCTGATTACACCCGCCATCGCGCCCCACGCGCCCTATACCAACACCGAGGAAATGCTCAAACGCTGCGTGGCGCTGGCAACCGAGTTCGACGTGCCGCTGCTCATCCACATTGCCGAGACGCGGCTTGAAGTCGAGGATCGTCTGAAAGAATTTGGACTGCGCGTCGTGCCGTCGGTGAAGGAGATGGGCTTGTTCGACGCCAAGGTGCTGGCTGCGCACTGCGTTCACCTCGACACGCAGGAAATTGCGATTTTGCGCGATGAACGCGCGACCGTCGCCCACTGTCCCACGAGCAACCTGAAGCTGGCAAGCGGCATCGCGCCCGTGCATGAGATGCTCGAGCAGGGCGTGACCGTTGGCATCGGCACGGATGGTCCCGCGAGCAACAACGATCTCGATATGTTCGAGGAGATGCGGCTGGCGGCAATTCTCGCCAAGACCGACGCCGAAGACCCGACGGCGCTCCCGGCGCGACAGGCGC
>CALMDI010000799.1 GCA_937864975.1 uncultured Chloroflexota bacterium
GATCAGGCTGACCGTCTCGCCTTCGACCAATACGTCTGCCGGGATCATATCCGACGCGGTGATGATCGTCCCATGCTTAAACAGGGTTCCCATACTGCACTCCTCCAGAGTGACCGACGATAAGATACGGTCTTAAACGCCTAGTTTATTAGGGCGCGGGCACCACGGGCAGCGCGTCGCAGCTTTCCGTCGCGCTCACCACGTCCGAGCGCACCCACGCGCCATTGTCGAGTTGATACCAGACCATGCCGTCCGCGCCAGTCGCCTGTCCCGTCGCCATCACACTGCCCGCGAACGAATTGACCACGCCATAGTTCGTGCCAGGTCCGCCGCGCAGGTTGACGTTGCTTGCCGCGCCGACCGTGCAAACAATCGCGATAGGTGCGGTTTCACCTTCGGGTGTGCAGGGACGCCAGGCAGCGCTAAAGTCGATGGCGGGATCGTCTGTGAGCTGACGGACATCGCTGCCTTCGGCATTCATCACGTAAATCTCGGAGTTGCCGGTGCGGTCTGAGGAAAAGAGAATTTGCGATCCATCGGGCGACCAATCCCAGGGCAATTCGTCCGTGCTGTCCTCTGTGATACGGCGGATTTCACCCGACGCCATATCCAGAACATAGACGTCGAAATTGCTGCCATCCTCGCCGTTCGATGTGAACGCCAATTGCGAGCCATCGGGCGACCACACAGGCTGCGAGTCGGTCACGCCGATATCTGCCACCACATGGGCATCACTACCGTCCAGATTCATCACGGAGATGGTCCACTCGTCGCCGACTTTGGAAGCGAACGTGAGCTGCGATCCGTCGGGCGACCACTTGACCGTGAACTCGTCACCCTCCAGCGCCGTCACCTGACGCGCATCGCCGGTCTCCAAGTTTATCACGTAAGCGTCATTGTCCCGGTAGACGGCGATTTCCTGAGCGTCCGGCGACCACGACGGACCAAACTCATTCGACGTGGAGTTGGTGATATTCCGCAGGGCGCTGCCATTCGCGTTCGCGGTGTAAATTTCCCAGTTCCCGTCGCGCACGGTCTGAAACGCCAGCATCGAGCCATCCCGCGACCACGCCGGGTACATATCGTCCGCGCGATGATTGGTGAACCGCCGCACGTTCCTGCCATCGCTGCTCATCAGGTAGATCTCATAATTGCCGTCGCGGTTGGACGTGAAGGCAATCTCTGTCCCCGGCAGGCAGTCATTCGCGCTCACGGTTGCCGCTGCCTCTGCCGCGTTGGTCGCCGTTTCGGTGGCTTCCTGCGCCGCAGCCACCGGCGCGATGGCGAGCGCCGCGACCAACAGGCTCGCCCGAAGGGTCGTCACGATCCATTTCCGCTGCATTGGCTACGCCTTTTTCCTCTGCGCTGGACAATTAAAGATCGGGCGATCTGGCTCCATCGGATGAGCATCGGCTGACTAGGTCGTCACCTTCTCCTGCCGGAAGTGCGGCAGGACATGTTCGGCATATTCCGCGACGATGCGCTCCTCTTCACCGCACATCAGGTAGATGTTGAACTGGGTCACGCCGATGGCTTCCAGTTCCTTCAGCTTCTCGACGTGCGCTTCGACCGGACCGAGCACGCCGAAGCTGTCGATGATGTCTTCCTTGATAAAGCCGAGGTGATCGGCGTGAATATCGGCATGATGGCGATAGTCGTAGCCCTTACGCCCCTCGATGTAATCGGTCAGGCGCTTGGGCACGGTATTGCCCTCTTTGCCGTACTTGTCGACCAGGTCGGCGACGTGGTTGCCGACCATTGCCGGGAACCAGCGCGTCTGCGCGCGCGCCTTCTCGATGTCGCCCACCCACACTGGCGCGGCGGACATGACCTTGAAGTTCGACATATCGCGCCCGGCTTCCCTGCCGCCGTTGACTGCCTGCTGCGTGAACCAGTTCACCAGCCAGGGATCGGCAATTTGCAGGATCAACCCTTCGGCGTGCCGTCCCGCCGCCGCCAGCGCCTTCGGACCGTAGGCGGCGTACCACACGGGAAGCTCGTAGCCGTCCGTCCACGGCAGCTGCACCGGCTTGACGTCCGCCTCGTACTGCACCGCCTCGCCGCGAATCATGGCTTTGACCGCCTCCGCGAACTCGACCATCGTTTCGACGGTCATCGGCTTACGACCGAGCACGCGCCGCGAGCTGTCGCCGCGCCCCAACCCCATGTCGATCCGCCCGCCGCTCTGCTGCGCCAGCGTGGCGAACAGGCTTGCCGCCACCGACCAGTCGCGCACGCCGGGGTTGGTCACGCACGGACCGTAGCGCAGCGTGTTGGTGTGCTCCATACACATCGCCATCGTGACATAGCATTCACGCCACAGGACGTGCGAATCGAACATCCACGCATAGCTGAAACCGGCGACTTCCGCCTGTTTGCACAGCGCGACGGTGCGCCTGGGGCTGATGTCGCCTTTAAAGGTAATCGCGAATTCCATACGAAATGCTCCTGCGAACTGAAGTCATCCTTACGTTTGAGCCTAGAACGCCGGACGCGGTTTGTCCGCACCCGGCGTCGTGAACAACTAAGCGTCGTATCGCGTAGCCCGAACATAGTCACAACTGCATTACACCGACTTCGGACAATAGTAACAACCCATTGTAGCGCGAGATAAGCTTTCGACAAACGCGCCGAGTCGGGAGGAAACGGGGAATCGCATCAAAACAAGCCTTGAGTTTTCTAACAGCGCCAAAGGCTCATAGGGGCTTGGCGCCAAGCCCC
>CALMDI010000800.1 GCA_937864975.1 uncultured Chloroflexota bacterium
GTTTTGAAACCGTTCTGGGCGCGAACAGCACGCTCGAAGGAACGCTTCGCAGCAGCGCGAACATACGCCTCGATGGGACGTTCACGGGCACGCTGGAGATCACGGGGAACGTGCTGGTTGGTGAAACCGCGAAGATCACTGCCGACATTAACGCGCGGAACATCTCGATTGCCGGGGCGGTGCGCGGCAATATCAGCGGTAAAAAAGTGCAGCTGCTGCGAACGGGGCGCGTCTGGGGAGACATCCAGGCGGCGGCGCTGACGACTGAAGAAGGCGCATTCATCGACGGGAAAATCACGATGGCATCACGCGACACGTTTGAGAAAGATCCCTCCGGCGGCGAGTCCCAGTCCCCGATTGGCAGCGCCCAGCCGGACGACTACGACCGCATGATCGACGGCGTGACCCCGGTGGGCATGGGCGCGACTGAAGAAGACCCGGAGGATATGATCCACGAAGGTGGCGAGCCGCCGTCCGGCTACGCGGGCAATCCGCTGGTGGAGAACATTTCACAGGATGACCCCGAAGTCGAGGCGGCGCAGACCGACTCCGTGGAAGGGCAGGCGTATGAAGAACCGGCAGACGAAGCGCCGGACGCTTCCGACGACGACGTTAAACAGTCGACCTGAGCGGCTGCGATCCGAGATGCGCCAATGATTCGGGTGTTGTTCGTCTGCCTGGGCAATATTTGTCGCTCGCCAATGGCGGAGGCGGTCTTTCAGGACATGATCCATAAAGCCGGGCTGACGGATCAGATCACGGTTGATTCCGCCGGTACTGGCTACTGGCACGTCGGGGAGACGGCGCATCCGGGCACGCTTGCCGTTCTGCGCCGCAACAACGTGCCCTACGGCGGGCGTGCGCGCCAGCTTACGCGCGCCGACCTCGACCGGTTCGATTACATCGTGGCAATGGATCGCGAAAACCTGTCGGGCATCCGGCGTCTTGGCGCGGGCAGCGGCGCGGAAGTCAGCTTATTTTTGCGCTGGGCGAAGGACGCCGGGACAGTAGCGGTCGACGAGGTGCCCGACCCGTGGTACGACGGCAAGTTTGATCACGTTTACCAGCTTGTGAAACACGGCTGCGAAGCGCTGCTCGCCCACATCCGCGCCCAACACAGCCTCTAAAAATTCCTCTGTTGCTCTGTCTCTCTGTTGCTCTGCGATAAGTTTTTATTTGACGTTTTTGCGTGCTTAGCTGCCGTTCAGCGGCAGATACACTGTGAATCGGCTGCCCGCGCCCGGCTGGCTCTGGACGTCCAGCCGTCCCCCGTGCAGGCGCACGAGGTCGCGCGCGATGGTTAAGCCCAAGCCCATGCCCTGCGGGAAACGCTGGAACTGCGGTCCCCGGTAGAAGGGACTGAAAATTCGCGCCTGATCCTCCGCAGCGATGCCGATGCCGCTGTCGCGCACGCGAATCCACGCCTCGGCGCTGTCCGCGCCCGCCTCAATCGTCACGTCGCCGCCGCTCGGCGTGTATTTGATGGCGTTGCTGAACAGGTTGCCCATTACCTGCGCCATGCGAGCCGGGTCCATGTTGAGGACGGGCAGCGCATCGGGCATTGTCATCTGCCAGCGCAGCCCTTTTTCCTCGGCGGCGGCGCGCCACGGCGCGAGCGTTTGCGTCAGCCACTCGCCCACTTCGGTCGGTCGGCGCTCAAGCTCCAGCGTGCCGACGATCTGACCGTGAAGTTCTGCGAGATTGTCGATCAGCGGCTTCAGGCGTTCGACCTGGGCGTCCATGCCGCTCAGCAGCTCGCGCCGCAGCGCCGGGTCGTCGTCCGCGCCGTTGAGCAGCGCGCGAATGGCGGAATGAAGCGCGCCCATCGGACGTCCCAGTTCATGCACCAGATTCGCCAATAGCTGCCGTCGCGCCTCCTGCGATGCCTGCAAGCGCTCGACCATGGTGTTAAAGGCGTGCAGAACCGAGCGAATCTCCTCCGGTCCCTGCTCCGGCAGCACGGTCAGCGCCTCGCCGCTGGCGACCGAGTCAATCGCCTGGGCAAGCTGTTTCAGCCGGTCTTCCAGTTTGAGCGCGAGATACAAACCGATGAGGACGGCGAGAATCAATTCGGCAATCAGCACGCCGACGATCAG
>CALMDI010000801.1 GCA_937864975.1 uncultured Chloroflexota bacterium
CTGCCGTGGTAGCCTCGCATACACAACATGCTGCGCTCAGACGCCGACTTTATTCCCCTCCCCGAAATCGGGGAGGGGGTAGGGGGTGGGGTTGCCGCCAGCGGGACCACAAACGCAGTGGTGAGCTTTTCGTCGCCACAAAATGTCGCTCTCAACTCTCATAGCCATACTCGCCATCCCTCCCTCTCCGTTTACGGGGAGGGAGATGGAGGGAGGGGTTTCTTACGTTCCCTCACCCCGTCATCATCGCCCGCACCACAATCGCCGCCAGCAGCGCGAACCCCCACAGATAACTCCCCATCGCCGGGCGCTTCTTCGCGGTTGTTTCGACGTAAATAAAAAACGGAAGCGCCAGCGTCGCCCCTGCCCCGTAAATCAAATGCACCTCGTCAAGCGGGCGTCCTCCGTTGGCGATCAACGCCAGTCCCAGCAGCGACTCGACGACCATGACGCCGACGATTGTATACGTCGTGCGGCGAAACCACGGCGTCACATCGCCGTGCCGCACGAGCCCAATCACCACCGCCACCGCCAGCATCACCAGCGCCGCACCCAGGCTCACCCGGCTGAGCCAGTAATGCGCGTCGCGGAGCAGAGCATAAATCGGCACGCGATCACCTCTGGCGCGGCAGCGAGGGCGAGGCTGGGCGCGCGTCGTGTGATGGCGCGGATGTTTCCGCCTGAGTTGCCACGAGAAAGCCTGCGAAAATCAGAATCACGCCGACCATCGCGCCCACGTATTGAAGGTCGGGCACGCCCAGGCGCAGCAGCGCGCCGCCGAGCGCAGGCAGCAAGCCCCCCGCCGCGATCAGCCAGTTGCCAAGCATCCGATGCCGCAAGATTTGCTTGCGCCGGAACAGCCGCGCCGAATACAACGCGCCCCCCACCAGCGCCACCGTCCCCCAGAGATTCATGATCGGCACGAAACCGCGCACGCCGCCCTTCTGCATCACCTGATCGATAATCGCGGTCAGGTTCACGCCGGGGTGCCAGGCGCTTCCGTCCAGCGGTGTCAGAAACAGCGCCCACGGCAGCGTCATCAGCGACACCAGAATCAGCGCCATCTGGATATTGCGCGCGATATTCCCTCGCCGCACCAGCAAATACACCGTCCCCTGCCCAAGCCACGGCGCGACCGCGAGCGCGCCCGACCAGTACCAGAGCGCGAAAAACAGCGGACTCCACACCAGCGCCAGCGCCGCCTGGCTGAACGAGCCGACAAAGTAGAGCGCCAGCCCGATCCCCCATGCCAGCAGGTGCGGGCGATGCTTCTCCGTCCAGCGCCGAAACACGACGACCGCGAAAATCGCGCTGACCACCGCGGTCACGAACGAAAAGACAAAGGAGACTGATAGAACGTCCATCATCACTGAGCTTTATACGACGTCATCTTCCGTGAATACTATCACAATCTCCACCGTTGCCCCACCGCCGACTGAGAAAAGTCACGAAGCGATCAGGAAAATACCTTCGCAGGGGTGAGCAGATTGCCCTCCTGCCTTGCGCCCTTACGCCGAACCTCTCGGTTTGACTGTGCCTCTATTGCTCCATGCCTACTCGTTTGATTTCGTTGTGTCCATTGACTCCTGCTGGCTCACTTGACTTTTTCAGGAGAAGCCCTTACGATGAGCGTAAGTTTGGGAGCGCTCTCACAATCATGTCGATGCGCCAGAACGATCATCCCCGCCCGCTTAACCTCGAAGACATCGCGCGCAAAGCCGGAGTCTCTCGCTCGACCGTCTCGCGCGTGATTAACGACGAGCCGTACGTGAGCGAGACGACTCGCGTCAAGGTGCAGGCGGTCATCCGCTCCGAAGGCTACAGCCCGAACCCCGCCGCGCGGATGCTCGTCACGCAGCGCACGCGCGTCATCGGCGTGGTGATCCCCCACACGCTGCACGTCGCCTTTCAGGATCCCTACTACTTTCCGACCCTGCTTCAAGGCGTTGCCGAAGCGACCACCAGCCGGGATTACGCCATGCTCCTGTGGATGGGCGAGCGCGGTGAGGAAGAAACCTTTTACAGCCGCATCCTGCGCCAGAACCGCCTGATGGACGGCTTGATTATCGCGTCCGCGACCAGCGACGATCCATTAGTCGCGCATCTTGTCGAAACCGGCACGCCCTTCGTCATGGTCGAGCGTCCATCGCGCTTCACCGACCGCATCAGCTACGTCAGCGTCGATAACGTCCAGGCGGCGCAGCAAGCCGTGGCGCACCTGGTCAATCTGGGGCGCACGCGCATCGGCACGATTACGGGCGCGCTCGACATCGTGGACGGCGCGGATCGCCTGACCGGCTACCGAAACGCGCTCCACGTGGCGGGACTTCCGTTCGACCCCGCGCTCGTCGCGGAGGGGCGCTTCACGCATCAGTCGGGTTACGTCGGCGCGAAGCGCTTGCTCAAGGCGCAGGTCGATGCCATTTTCGCTGCCAGCGACATCACTGCCATCGGTGCATTACAGGCGCTGGACGAGGCGGGTGTGCGCGTGCCGCAGGACGTCGCGCTCGTCGGCTTCGACGATCTGCCCAACTCGGTACAGGTGACGCCGCAGCTCACGACCGTGCGCCAGCCGATTCATCACAAGGGGAGCCTTGCCACGAACCTGCTCCTCGATCTGATTGAAGGCACGCTCCCAACCCCTCAGCAGCAGCTTCTGCCAACCCAGTTGGTGATCCGCCAATCCTGCGGCGCGCTCGCCTATTCCTGAGCCGGTAGCAATGGGTTCGGAGGCGTTCCATGAGCGGGCGGCGTTCTGGGAGCGTTCCCAGACTCTTGTGGCATATCCTTAAATAGGGCGCGTTCGTCGGCTGCGTGTGCCCTGCGCGGCTGTTGATGAGCCTTCAGGGAGACTTTCGCATGTCCTCGCGACAAACTGCTTCTGTTCGCCCGGATTACATTCCGGAAGCCGCCTGGGCGCGTCCTATCGGGCTGCCGCACGACGATCCCAGTCGCCCGCATATGCCCCCTGTGGTACCCCTGCTCGATGATGGTCCGTTTCCACGGGAACTATCGCGCCAATCTCTACCAGCGTCCGCTGGCGATCTGGGCGATGGAAACGGCGCTCCGAACGCGCGCCGAGTAGATGCGTAGCAGGATCAATCACCGCATAAAAACGTGAGCGCGCCGGCGATGGTCTGCCGGCGCGTTCATTTTGGGTTGACTTGGGTTACAGCAATTCCCATTCAGGGAACCGGGACCTGTCCGTCAGACAGGTTAAACAAAGGGACTATTCAGTTGCCACTCGTCGAGCACAAGCATAGAAGCGTGCGTGCCCCTTTCACTCATTGGACAACTTCACTTCCAGTATACGACGATTCCAATGATAGGGTCAACTTTGCGCCGTATTTCACCAGGTCGTGTGACAGGGATCGACACGGTAAGTGACCGCTTTCAGGCGCTCTTTCCGATTACTGCGGCGGTGTCACAAGTCGCTTTTCGAGCGCCTCGCGGAACCCCGCAATCGTCTCCGCGACCCCCGCTTCCAGCGGCGTCATCGTGATCGATCCGATGGCTTCCTCAAGCTCGTCGGTGTCGAAATGGGTTGGGAAGGGCAGCGCGGTATCGTCATATGTGACCGCCGAACCCGGTGCGGCACGCTCGATGGCTTCCACCACCCGGCGCGTATCGGCGAGCGTTCCCGGCGGATTGTAGACGGCGGCACGGTCGAACTGTGTTGCCAGCGCGCAGCGCACGAACAATCTGCCAATATCCCGCCCGCTCTGATACAGCATATCGCCGCCGAACGGGATGTGGTACGGCTGCCCCGCCGCCGCCGCCAGCATCGCCACGGTCGGCGCGGACGTCACGCCAAAATCACGCCCCAACCCATAGACGACGTAGGGACGCAGCGCGATACTGCTGATGCCGTGGTCGAGGTGATAAATGCGCGCGGTGCCCTCGTTCGCCAGCTTCCAGACGCCGTACAGCGTCCGCGGCTCGAAGGTCAGTTCCGGGCTGTAGGCGGCAATCGAGCTTGCGTAGGCGATGTGCCGGATCCCCGCCGCCCGCGCCGCTTCAAAAACGTTGACGGTGCCGACGACGTTTACCTGCGCGCCGCGGGTGGGATGCGCGCGCGCCGCCGGAACCTGAAGCGCGGCGAGATGCAGGATATGCGTAATGCCCTGCGCCTGCACTGTTTCCGCCAGCGCCGCCGCGTCGAGGATATCGCCTTCCAGCAGCGTCACCCTGTTCAGGTCATCGCCCAGAACAAGCTGAAGCCGATGCATGTTGCCCGGCAGGTCGAGCGCAACCGCGCCGTGCCCGTCGTCCAGCAGAGCGCGCAGCGCCCACGCGCCTATACAACCTTTTGCGCCGGTGACAAGAACCGTGGTCATAAGTCGGTACCTTTTGACGATGGGAAGGGCACAGTGTATTCGCGTATCAGACTAACGAGTCGCGGCGCAAAGCACAAGCGTGTTCAGGTAATCAGTTCCGGCGACAGATGATCGACCCGATTAATGTAGCGAATGTGGATTTCGCCGGTTTTCAGAAAATCGACGCGCGTCATGCCGGTGTTGTGGTGTGAAAACCACTGTCCGCGGCTTGGCAGCGTGTTCAGCAGCGCCTTCAGCAGCCCGGTAATAAACGTGCCGTGCGACACAATCGCGATTCGCTCATCCGGCGTGGCTTTGGCTTCTTTGTAAAGCTGCTCCGCGACCCGGATTGCGCGACCATACGCCGTGGTCAGGTCTTCCATCGTGCCTGTCCACCAGCCCTCGTCGGTGATGTCGTCGGTCAGCACGTAACCCGGAAATTCGTCGAGAATTTCGGCGCGCGTCTTGCCCGGAAACCCAACGATGCCGCGCTCGTCTTCATGTTCCAGAAACAGTCCACCGTGTTCATGAATGTCGACCCACACGTGCGGCGTCAAACCGAGCGCGTCGGCAATCGGGCGGGCGGTTTGCAGCGTCCGGTGCATCGGGCTGCAATAAAGCTTGTCGATGTCAAAGCCGCGCAGGCTTCGCGCATTCGGATCGCCCCGGTTGATCGCGTCCGCGATCCGGTCGGCGTTATAGCCATCGCGCAGGTAGCGCGCCACGGCTTCCGCCTGGCGATGCCCGATCTCGGTCAGCGGCGGGTCGCTGACGCGATCCCGGCGGTTCAGCGCCTCGGTCGCGTTGTTTGTCGACTGACCGTGACGAATGATATAGAGTTCCATAGACTCCTCAGGTTCGGTGAAAATGGGAAAGGAAAAGGTAAAGCGAACGCAGCCTACCCGTCAGACGATGAAGAAGGCTTCAACCCGCGATTAACCTTCGCTGTAGGCGGTGCTGCTGAGATGCCACATCGGCTTCACGTCCATGTCCAGCTCGTCGCGCAGTCCCGCGTGAAAGCGGTGATACGCCGCGGCGGCAATCATCGCCGCGTTGTCGGTGCAGAGATTAAGCGGTGGATAGCGCACCGGCAAGTCCGTCGCCGCGCGCATTGCCATGCGCAGCGCCGTGTTCGCGCTGACGCCGCCCGCCAGCAGAACTTCCTTGACGTTGCGCGCTTTCGCGGCGCGCGCCGTTTTGGTGACGAGCGCCTCCACCAGCGCTTTCTGGAAGCTCGCGGCGGCGTCATAGACCGACACGTCCGACCGCAAAATCGCGTGCTTCTCCGCGCCCGGCTCGCGGCGGCGCGCCGCCGCGGATGGCATCACGGTCACCTCGCGCATGACCGCGGTTTTAAGACCTGAAAAGCTAAAATCGTAGCTTTCGTCCGTCCGCGCCTTTGGGAACTCAAAAGCGTGTGCGTTGCCCATTTGCGCCGCGCGCTCGATATTCGGTCCGCCGGGAAAAGGCAGCCCCAGAACGCGACCCACCTTGTCGAACGCCTCGCCCGCCGCGTCGTCCAGCGTGCCGCCAAGCCGCTCGTATTGCCCGTGCCCGGTCATCAAAAGAAGCTCGGTGTGCCCGCCGGACACGATGAGCACAAGCGCGGGAAACTGAACGTCCCGGCGCGGTTCGGTCAGCCAGAGCGAATAAACGTGCCCTTCCAGGTGATTGATACCCAGCAGCGGCTTGTTCGCCGCCAGCGCCAGCCCCTTTGCGTAATTGATCCCCACCAGCAGCGAGCCGACCAAGCCCGGTCCGCGCGTGACGGCGATGGCGTCGAGCCGATCCATCGTAATCCCCGCGTCCTGCACGGCTTGCTCGACCACGACGCCAATCGCTTCGACGTGCGCGCGCGAGGCGACTTCGGGGAAAACGCCGCCATACTGCGCGTGAAGGTCAATCTGCGAGGCGACCACGTTCGAGAGGATCGTCTTGCCGTCCTGCACGACCGAGGCGGCGGTTTCGTCACACGACGTTTCGATACCGAGAATGCGAGTCATAGACGTTCGCTTTCAACTGTAAAGGTTAGCTCTTCAAGAAGGATTCGGATGCGGGCGTCGCCTCCACGCTGAGCGGCGCGGTACGAATGCGCGACCAGCGCCGCGTGAGCGCCGCCAGTGCCACGCCCGCGAACACCCACCAGAACACTTCGGTCGGAAACAGGTAGCGCGGCAGCG
>CALMDI010000802.1 GCA_937864975.1 uncultured Chloroflexota bacterium
GTCTCCCTCTGCGGGCAAATTCGCCCGATGCAGGTGCAGGTGGTCGTGCAGCCAGAGCCAAAGGGCATGGGCGACGCGCTGCTGCAAACCGCGCCGCTCCTGCGCGACCGTCCGCGTCATCCTGTGTATATCAATCAGGTGCATGACGTCGTGGACGAGCAGCTTCACGTCAGTATGCTGCGAGCGTTCCAGAAAGACCCCAGCCAGAGCTACCTCGCCGGGTACGAGCGCGAGGATTATTTCCCCGGCGGCTATCTGATCGTCAGTCCGAGCGGACGCATTACCGGCATCATCGAGAAGCCGGGCACGGACAGGCGACCGAGCAATCTCGTCAATATTGTCGCGCACGTTCACAGCGAAGTCGGTCGCCTGCTCGACTCGATCCACGAGGAATATCGCAAGAATATCCCGACCGACGACCATTACGAGCGCGCGATGGATCATCTGATGAAGGAGGATGTCTTTCGCGTCGTTCCCTATCGCGGCGCGTGGAACGCGCTCAAATACCCGTGGCACGTTCTCGATGTGATGAACTTCTTCCTCTCGAAAATTCAGGGGCAGCAGGTCGCGGAAAGCGCCTTCGTCGCGCCGACCGCGTCGCTGGTGGGCAACGTCTACATTGGCGAGCGCGCTAAAGTGTTTCCCGGCGCGGCAGTGGTCGGTCCCGCCTACATCGGGGCGGACACGGTCGTCGGCAACAACGCGCTCGTGCGAAATTCGATGGTCCTGAACCAGTGCGAGGTCGGTTTTACGACCGAGGTTGCCCGGAGCTACGTCGCGGACAACTGCCACATGCACGCCTGCCGCGTGCTGGACTCGGTCTTCTCCTCCGGCGTCAACTTCTCGGCAGGCTGCACGACCGCCAATCTTCGGATCGATCACGGACAGGTCAGGACGACAGTGAAGGGCGAACGCATGGACACCGGGCGCGACAAGCTCGGCGCCATCATCGGGCGCGATGCGTTTATCGGCGTCGACGTGATGACGATGCCCGGCGTCAAAATGGGCGAGCGCGCGCAGGTTGGACCCGGCACGCACGTGCATCAGGACGTGCCCAACGGTACGCGCGTCTACGTCAAACAGGAACTTGTCGTGGTCGAAGATCAGACCGACTAGCGCCTGGCGATTAACGAAAACCCGCGTCTGACCGGCTGAGTGGATAAAACGCCGAACCTCTTGCAGGTGCGCCGGCAGATTACGAAGCAAGTAATCATTGCGCGTTCCTGTGGAACTGAGAAGGCAGTTCAGCCCCGCCAGGAGAGCGCCATTTTACCAGAGGTTCTCTGTCCTTCTGCGCCTCTGCCTGAACTCGTTTGACTGTTTGCGTTCCTCGCAGTTCAATTTCCCATACCCATTTGATAGAATAGTTAGCAATTCGTTTCATTGAGGCATGAGCCATGCAAGCGCAGCAGCCTACAATTTCCCGTGTGTTAGTCATCGCCGCGCACCCCGACGATATTGAATTTGGCGTGGCGGGTACGGTGGCGATGTGGACAGATCAGGGGATTCACGTCACCTACTGCCTCGTCACCGATGGCGCGGCAGGGAGCAACGATCCGGGCGTCAATTACGTCGAATTAGTCGAGCGGCGGCGCGAGGAGCAGCTCGAGGCGGCGCGCTGTGTCGGCGTGCAGGACGTGCGCTTTCTGGGCTACAGCGACGGCACGCTCGTCCCGTCGATGGAGCTGCGACGCGACCTCACCCGACTGATCCGTGAGATTCGCCCGGATCGCGTCGTCATCATGGATCCGACGGTCGTGCTGGTGCAATCCGAGGGTTTCAACTACATTAATCATCCCGACCATCGCGCGTCGGGCGAGGCGGCGTTGTACGCCATTTTCCCAAGCGCGGAGACTCGCCCGATCTTTCCCGAACTGCTGGACGAAGGCTTGGAGCCGTTCCACGTCAACGAAGTCTGGTTGATGCTCTCCAACCAGGACACCAACCGTTGGGTGGATGTGACGGCGGCTCATGACCGCAAACTTTCGGCGCTGCTCTGTCACCGCTCGCAGCTTGGCGAGGAAGTGAAAGAATTTGTCGTGCTGTTCGATAGCGAAGAGGGCAAGAAAATTAACGTCCAGTTTGCGGAGGCGTTTCGCGTGCTGACGTTTTACCCACCGTCGGCGCCCGTCACCGATGGAGCGATGTCATGAGAGTCATTCTGCCAGATGTATTAGAGCCGGGCTTGAAAGTCGTTTTCTGCGGCACCGCCGCCGGAACCGTCTCGGCGCGCGTCGGCGCGTACTACGCCGGACCCGGCAACCGCTTCTGGCCCACGCTTTACCTGACCGGGCTGACGACGCGCCTGCTCTCGCCCGACGAATATCGCCTGCTGCCCGTGTTCGGCATTGGTTTGACCGACCTCGCCAAGCATACCTCCGGCGCGGACAGCACGCTCAAGGTGCAGGACTTCGATACCAAAGCCCTCCGCTGGAAAATTAAGCTCAACGCGCCGCTCGCGCTGGCGTTCGACAGCAAGCGCGCCGCGCTCGAATTCTACGGACGCCGAACCATCGATTATGGGCTGCAAGCCGAGCCGCTCGGCTCGACAGCCGTGTTCGTCCTGCCGTCCACATCCGGGCTTGCCACCAAGCACTGGGATATTGAGCCGTGGCACGCGATGGTGCGCTGGCTGGAAGAGCGCACGACTACGTCTTAGCTCGCTTCGCCGTTTTGAAACCCGTCCGCGGGCACGCGCCCACCCATAACGAGGTCGGTCGCGGCTGCCTTCATCCCCAGGCGATAGCGCAGATAACCGATAAGGTAATCGGGCAGCGCGCCATCCATGCCAACCGGCACGCCGCGCGGCGTGACTGGCTCGCGCAGCGGCTGGGGCGGGTTTGGGATGCCGCTGCGAATAAACAGTCGATTGTCCGCCTGATCGAGCGCGGGGCGGAACCACAGGTAGGGAATATCCGCCATGAGCAGCGCCCAGCGGCTGTACCACGACCGCGAGCAGACAAGTAAATCCGCGCCGCTCATGGCGAGCAAATCGCTCACGTCGGTATGCGACTGGTGAGCAGTAGTCGTCGGCTGGAACACATCTGTAAACAGGCGCAGGTCATCGGGCGTGCCATCGGAGAAGAGCAGGAACTGGACGTTCTCCGCGCCAAGCCGCGCACGCAACGAGCGGCAGACGACGACAAACCACTCCATTGGCAGCGCTGTATTCATCTCCTCGACGTAGTTCGTGTCCGGTTGCGGCGGCTTGAAGTCGCCGCGGCGAATGTGAACCGCGATCACTAACTGCCGTTCGTCCAGCCGCTTGCCAAGCTCATACAGATTGCGCGCCAGATGCCGAGTCCCGTAGAGCGCGGCGAGCAGGTAGGGGCGGGCATGACGCAGCGGCTTGCGAGGCGCCCACATCCCTTCGACAATCAGGACGTAGTGACGCCTGCGGCGCAGCCCGTTTTGCTCCGCATAAGCGCGGATCGCGCTGCCGAAATCGTGCTCGCCCGTCGCCAGATAATCCGCGCGCGTGAACACGTAGGTTGGCAGCAATTTTGGCAACAGAACGTGCCACAGGCGCGTGAAGGGGCGCTGCTGAAACAGACGCAGGTAGCCGCGTGGATTGTGGTTCCAGACCGGGTCGATAAGCGTCAGGTCCAGCTCCGCGGCGGCGATGAAGGCTTTCGCCCACGGGATCAGCTCGTTACCGAGCCCAGAGCGTCGTTTCAGCCGGGGAATGCAGAACTTCATCGTACCGGCATGTCACGTCGCAGCAGTTCCAGCGTCTGCTGTTCAAGCTCCCACAATTCCATGTTTTCGCGCTGTCGAAGCAGGTGTTTGAGGCGCGGGTAATCGGCGGAAAATTCTTTCGCCCACTCCTGCGCGAACCGCCCGGCGCGAATCTCTTCGAGGGTGATTTCCATCAGGCGTTCCAGCTTAAGCTCGTGAAAACGGTCGTAGCGGCTGAGCGTGCCGTACTGGCTCGTCAGCCCTGCCAGTTTCAGCGTCTCGATTAACCCGGCGCGCGACGCGCTCACCAGATAATCCGCGGTTTCCCCCGATAAATACAACTCGGTAAAGACGGCTTCAGGCGGATAGCCTTTGTTCATCAGCATTTGCGCGGCGGAAATGACGATGTGGTGAAACGCCGGGAGAACGGCTTGCTGCAAAAACAGATCCAGCTCCGCTTCCTGCTCGAAGCGGATTTCGACCGCGCCCCCACGCAGCGCGCCCAGGGCAAGGGCGACCGCCATCACCGTGCGCCACGCCTGCCCGCTGGCGTCCTGCCCGACGGCGACAAACGAGGCGAAGCCTTCGCCGCGCACGTAGCGCTCGCGCACCGACGCGCCCAACGTGCGCGCCGCCACCAGCCCGACGTCGACAAATGGCGGCGCTTCGATGAAGCCGAAGGCGACGTTATAAGCGCTGCTGAAGATCAACGCCTGCCCGCGCCGCAGGTACGGCGACACCTGTTCCAGATAGATTTGCGGCATGGCTTCGTCGCGGTAGAGCAGCATCAACACGTCGGATAGCTGCACGACGTCCTGAATTTTCGCGGTGAAAAAACCTTCGATACGCGCGGTGGACAGCCGCTCGTCTCGGTCGTCGCATACCACCACGTCCATGCCGCTGTCCCGCAGGTTCAGGGCGACCGGACGCCCCATGTTGCCGTAACCGATGATCCCCACACGCTTGCCGAGCAGGTCGACAAGATTACCATCTTCTTCATGGTAAATAACCGTCATAATGAACCTTACATATATCGGGCTCGAAGGAGTCTGCGAATGATATTTCAACGATACCTTGTCGTTCTCGTTCTGGCAACGACAACACTTGCGGGCTGTGGCTTGGGACAGCCGCCCCCGCCGACGCCGCTGCCGTTCGCGCGTCATACCGCGCTGGATGTGGCGAACGCCTTTGCCGCCGCCGGACTGAGCGTGCAGAACCCGGTGCGCGATCTGGTCGTCGGGCGAGAAGCGCCCTCGACCTTTAATGACCGCTACACCTTCGAGATCGACGCGGTCGCGCCCGACGGTGGGCAAATCCTTATCTTTAATGACCCGGCGCGGTTGGGCGAATGGGAAGCCTACGTGAACCGGCTGCGAAGTACTTCAAGCACGCGGCGCGACGTGGTGTATACCTATCTTCATCACAACGTTCTGCTGCAACTGAACGCGAATCTGCTGCCCGATCAGGCAGCCGCCTATCGCGATGCTCTGGAAGGGATCGGCTGAGAACGTATTTTTACTGGAGCCTGAGCATGGAATCTGACCGATCAGATGTGCTATACTCAGCGCCCCAATACGACGTGAGATTCCTCTGAGTGATGGAAAAGCTGTCCGGTACCGTCGAGCGCATCACCTACTACAATGAGGAAAACGGTTACAGCGTCCTCAAGATCATGCCCGACCAGCGGCGGCTCGATGCCGCGCGCGATGGCACGATTGCGGTTGTCGGCGTTCTGCCGCCGCTTGCCGTGGGTGAAACGGTCGAGTTTTCCGGGCAGTGGGTCGAGGATAAGCAGTACGGCAAGCAGTTCCGCGCCGAAACAGTCGCCACGGTGACGCCCACCAGTATTCAGGGCATCATTAACTACCTCGGCTCCGGGCTGGTCAAGGGCATCGGTCCGGGCTATGCCGAGCGCATCGTCAAGCATTTTGGCACGGCAACGCTCGACGTGCTGGATCGTGAGCCGGATCGACTGGAAGAAGTTCCGGGGCTAAAGCCGAACCTCGCCAAACGGCTCGTGGAAACGTGGTCAAAGACCCAGCAGGCGCGCGCGGCGATGATTTTCCTTCAGGGCTACGGCGTGAGCAGCCGCCTCGCGAACAAGATTTTCAACGAGTATGGCGAAGAGACTGTTCCAAAGGTGCAGGCAGACCCCTACACGCTCGCGGACGACGTTTACGGTGTCGGCTTCATCAAGGCAGACGCCATCGCGCAGAACATGGGTGTGCCCGCCGACTCGCATTCGCGTATCGGCGCCGGGCTGCATTATGCGCTCAACCAGATGGCGAACGAAGGGCATGTTTACATGCCGCGCGAGCAGCTTCTGAGCAAGACAGCGGAAATGCTCAAGATCGAGAATTCCGTCCGCCTGGAACTGGTGCTGGGTCAGCAGCTTCTCAATAACAAGCTCGTCGCCGACCGCGCCTATACCGACGACGGCGAAGAGGTCGAGGCGATCTACCTGCCGATGTACTACCACTGCGAGCGCCGCGTGGCTCAGCGCTTGCACCTGCTGGCGCGCGCGCCGTCCCCCATCAAAGAGGAAACCGAGACGATCCACTGGGATAAATTCCTGAGTGGATTGTCGAAGCAGAGCCAGCTCAGCCTGAGCGCGCAGCAGCAGGAAGCGGTTCGCGCCGCGCTGTGCCACAAAATCTCGGTGCTTACTGGCGGTCCCGGCACGGGTAAGACGACGACGCTTCGCATGGTGATCGAAGCGCTGGTCGAGCTTGGGTTCACGTTCGCGCTGGCATCGCCCACTGGACGCGCCGCGAAACGCCTGAGCGAATCGACCGGATATCCCGCCAGCACGATTCACCGC
>CALMDI010000803.1 GCA_937864975.1 uncultured Chloroflexota bacterium
GTCTCGACCGACAAGGCCTGCAAGCCGGTGAACACCATGGGGATGACCAAGGCGGTGCAGGAGCGGATCTTCATCCAGGCCAACATGCGCTGCCCGGGCACGCGGTTCGTGATCGAGCCCTCGATCCGCTTCGAAGGCCAGCCGGGCGAGCAGGCCACGATGTTCCTGCTCGATCCCGCCGGCAATGCGCTTGAATTCAAGGCGATGGCCGACTCCGCCAAATTGTTTGCGAAAAGCTAGGTCTGATCGGCTTCGGGCGCGTGTAGCCGCGCGCGCGTTATCCGCTTGGAATCCGCGGCGATCGATTCCAGCCGCCAGCCGCTAGGGTGGCAGACGGATTCGCCCGGCGGGACGCTGAGCGGCACAGCCAGCTTGGGGCTTTCCGGCGAGTCGGGCGCGGCGTGACCGCGTTCGAGCACGACGACGGGCACGAGATTGCCGACGCGACCGAGCGACAGGGCGCTGGTGCGGTCGGGCAGGGCGAACAACCCCGCCGTCTGCTCCTTGCCTTTGACGACGACGTGCGCGAACAGGTCGAGGCGGACATTTGCCACGCGCGCTCCCGTGTTGCTGAGCGTGAAGCGCCCGCCGACAGCCGTGGAATCCATTGCCCGGTAATCGGCGCGCAGGACAAGGTCGGGCGTTAATCGGGCTTCGATCTGAAGATAGCCGGGCGCGAGCGCGGTGATCGCGGGCGGAGTGGCGTAGCCCACCGCCTGATAGAGGGTGCGGCGGTCGATGAGCCACATGGGGACGAGGCTGACGAGATTCGCGCGCCCGCCGTACTGCGTTTGCAGCGCCAGCGCTGCCGACTCGCCCGTACCCAGGGCAAGCTGCCAGATTTGATCGTCGTGATATTGGGTCAGGCTCAGGCGAGCGTCGGCGGCGAGTTCGGCGGTGTAGGGGTGTGTCGGGTCAAGGCTCCAGCGCCGCAGGGTTGTCATAGGGATTACTCGCCGCGTCCTAACTGCCAGCTTTGATCGGCTTCGTTAAATCGGAACGCCTCTTCATAGAGGCTGAACAGGATATGGTAGCCTGGTCCGGGGACGAACTGCCCCTGCCCGTTGACCGAGCCGCCGGGATGGTATTCGTAGCGGCTGATGTAGCCAAACTCGTCCGGCGTGACCGCCCAGCCGAGCATCTCGCGAACGTCTTCATTTTCGCGCCACAGCTTGCCGAAGCCCCGGCGCGGCTGGTAGACGTTTTCCGCGGGCGCTTCGAGATCGGGATCAAATTCGGGCATTCCCTCTTCAAAGGTGTCGGGGTAAATGATCCATCTGCCGCGTCCTTCGTCGGTCATCGCGAGCACCCAGATTTCACTGCGCGGCTGAATCCAGAACATACGACCGCGCTCGAAGGGCTGCTCGGCAACCTGCATTTGTCCAAGCGTCGGCGTCGGGAACGGGTCGGGGGTGGCGGTTGGCGCGGGTGTGCTGGTTGCCGGGATCGCCGGCGCTTCTTCGGTGGCTTGCTGGCTGACGGCGGCTTCGTCGGTGGCATCCGCCGGGATGGGAGTCGGGGTGAGAACCAGAACCATTAAGGTCGGCGGCGCTTCCTGACAGCCTGCGGCAACAGCGAGGACGAGGACGAGACCCACCAGAAACCAACCGCGCATTCGACGCTCCACATGGACGCTGCTCTATGCATAATCCGCGCTCCTGTCGAGCGCTCCGAATCGATCAAGCAGCCGATTGTAGCAGAGGCGAGGGGAGATGCAAGACTGGCAAGGATGGGGCACAGGGCAGGCGCATAAAAGTGTGCGACAGGAAATTTGAACCGCGGAGAACAGAAAGACAACAAAAGAGTTAACGCAGAGCCGCAGAGGACGCAAAGGCGCAGGGGATTGTTTTGTATTCGCAATAGGGTATCGTGATGGAACTTTAAGCCAGTGGGAAGCGTCGCTATGATACAATGTTGATATGAGAAGTATTGTGCTGTTTTGAATGTGGGCTGGCTGCTCTGGAATAGTGTGCTGCTGCTGGAATGAATGGTATTCGACCGACTGCAATCAACCTGTTTAAAGCCGAGGGCGCGCTGGAAATTGCCTGGAATGACGGGCGTACGTGCCGCTACCCGCTGGGGCAGCTGCGGGAAGCGTGCCCGTGTGTCGAGTGCCGCGGCGGGCACCAGTTTATGGGGCGAGAGCACGAGCCGGACAATCTCCTGCGGCTCACGCCGAAGCGTTCGTATGCCGTGTCGGCGCTCGATCTGATCGGCAGTTATGCCCTGCAACCGACGTGGGATGACGGTCATCATACCGGCATTTATACCTGGGATTATTTACGGCGGCTGTGCCCGGATGAGGAACAGTAACAATGCTACATGACTCCCCCGCCTCCGGGGCGTTTTCGCTTGCGGAACTGAATTATCTGCGGCTGCAAGCGATGGATCTGTTTGAGCGCTGCCTCGCGGAAGGGCGGGCGCATCCGCTTGAATTGTTCGTGGAGGAGCAGATCGCGCACGAGCCGCCGCGGCTGGAACTGCTGCGGGAAGTCGCGGAAGATTTACACCAGCGACTGCTAACGCTGCGGGAACATCATTTCGACGTGCGCGACCGCGCGCTGCGAACGCTGCGCGAAGACTACAAGCTCGATCTCAGTCCGCTGATTCCGCTCAACGCCCTCGACAGCTATCACCTGCTCGACCTCGACATCGCGCTGACCTTTCTGCGCCAGCAGCACGACGACCTGAGCAAGCAGGATGAATCGACGCTGCGGAAGCTGCTCAATTCGTCGCTGGATTCGGCAGCGCAGCTTCACCGCGACGTGACGATGACCGCATCGCTCTACGACTACATCATCGACTGGGTGATGGGATTGAACGCGACCGTCACGCGGCGTTACTGGTCGGAAACGCGCTCCAGCACGCCGGGCGATACCGTTCACTAGGGTTACCCCCTCGCCCGGCACTTCGTGCCACCCTCTCCCCTTGTGCGAGAGCGTAAGAAATGTTCAGCTCTTTGCCCTGTTATCGCCATCCCTGGCAGGCGTTTTCCGCCCGTCTATTGCCAATGGCGGCGGCGCGACGATATTCATGCAATTCACCCAATGTTTGTCTTTGTCGCCAGCGAACCGACTCGTTATAATGCGCGTGCGTAATATGTTTACGCGCATTGTTATGTATCCGATGGGTAGGAGCGTTGAAAGGAACCCCTTATGCGACACCGTAAAGCCGTTGTACTTGGAATGCTGGTTCTCGTGTTTGTGCTTGGCAGCTTTGGATTTGCCGCCGCGCAGGAGCAGGTACCCGCGGTCGATCTCGTGGCGTGGACAACCGAGAGCGAGCAGTCCGTCCGTGACGTGTATCAGAGTTTGTTCGACGAATGGGCGGCGGAATTTTCGCCCGGCTCGACGCTGGAACAGGTTTATA